>JAJQAK010000015.1 GCA_021203845.1 Clostridia bacterium
CTTTGTGTAACTCGCCATTGAAAACTCCTGTTTTCCGTAACTTTTTTACGGCAAAAGACGGTTTCAAGTGTTTCTCGATTTGGAAACTTTTGGGAAACTTTTGGGAAACTCACATCGGGCGACGAAGTTCTATGCACTTACCGAGAATGTGTACCTCGTCCATTTTGTCCCATGCGACGGTCTCCTTGTCGCCTTCGCCGTTGATTCCGCAGAGCGTGATGTGTCCCATGCCGTACTTGACGCGACGAAGGAGCGCGGTCTCGGCGGTCTCGACAATCACGACGTCGCCGTCCGCCACGTCCGTCAAAGAGCCCCGCACAATCGCCACGTCGCCCTTCACGCAAAACGGGCTCATGGCGTCCGTCTCGATTCGGATTCCGAACACGTCCCCGTCCTTCGCGAGATGTTCGGGTACGACGACATAATCGACCACGTTGTCTTTCGCCATGCTCGACAGTCCTTCCGTCAGTTTCTGGTACACCGGCACGGTGGTTGAAGGGAGCGTCCTTGACCAGCCCATAAGAGTCGCGGGGTCGCAGCGCAAGGCTTTCGCGAGCTTTGAAACGTTGCCCATGGTGATTTTCGATATTTCTCCGTTCTCGTAACGGTAGATTGTTTGCACGGTTATGCCGGCGCGCGAAGCGAGGTCCGCTATGCTCAATCCCAGCGATTCACGGAGTTCTTTGATTTTTTCAGCCGTAGTCATGATTTTTTCTCCTCTTTTGTGATGTAGGGATATTTATAATAATGTCAAAAACGTTAAGTGTCAATATACGTTTATAAAAAATTATTTGATATTTATAAAAAATCTTTAAATTTTGGCTTGACTTTGCTCACGAAGTCGTGTATATTACGAGTACGTGAAAACGCAAAGGAGCAAAGAATCATGACAAAAACAAAAACACAGAGAACGGAAAGACGCGCCCGCAGTGACTGTTGCGGGGGCTTTTTAGTACATTTCAACAGGGAGGAACACGGTAAATGAACGAAATTCTTTTAAGAATGAAACTTGTGGAGAAAGAAAAAAAATACGTCGACATCGCGAAACTTCTCAACTTGGAGTACCAGACGCTGTATTATAAAATCAAGCACAATTCATTCACGACGGAGCAGGCGACGAAAATCAGCAATTTTTTGGAGCTTTCCGAGAAAGAACGATGTGATATTTTTTTGCCTTTCGATTAACGAGTACGTTAAAGTGAAAAAAATGACGGACATCAAAAATTTCACGTGCGTCGACAAGGATTTTTTCGGAGCGGACGACTTCGCGGTCATGCTGGGTATGTCGCATGACGAAGGCGCGAAAATCATACGGCAAATCAAGGCGGTGTCGGACATCTTCGGAATAACCGGAAGGGTGCACAGGGCGGACTATCAAAAATACGTCGAGACGCAGCTTTGCGCAGACGTACACAGCAAAATCTACAATAAGAGGTGAAAAGATGACGGCGAGAGTCATAACATTCAGAGGCATGAACGTTACGATAACGCGCGAAGGAAAAACGCGGAAGTATCGGTTCAGCTCAAACGCTTTGGGGGAGCTCGGCACATACGAAAACGAGCGGTTTTACCCGAACATGAGAAACGCGGCGACATGGGTGTACATGAGTGACATCAACGACTACCTTCTGCGGGTGGGAGGCAACGCGTATGTACAGTGAGTGGACAAAGACGGGAGACAGAAAGGCGGACATAATCGGGTACGTCAAGCCCGTGTGCGACGCGTACGGCGTTGAGTGCGAGTATCTGAAAGACGGTCCGTATTCGGAGTATGTCGTGCTGGACGGCGAAAGGCTGTCGATAAGCGGCACGTCCGTCGAGTACATTCTAATCGAGGTCACGGCATGGATTCTGTGCCACGTGCGGGACTTCAAATACAACAAAGGTTTCTTTTACATGAGGGACATGATTTACGCGGAGGACAAATATGAAACATGAGGAAAGAGAACACAGTTTGTTAAGCCCTTCGGGAGCTCACCGCTGGCTGGTATGCACGCCGTCGGCGAGGCTGGGGGAGCAGTTTCCCGACGAGCCTTCGGACGAGGCGAAAGAGGGCACGAGGGCGCATGAGTGGGGAGCGTATTTTCTCGACCCCGACAACAACGACAAGCCCGAAATCGACGCCGACCCCGAAATGGATAAATGTGCACGGGCTTACGCGGACTTCGTGAACGGCTTGGCGGGCGACGACACGCTCATGACGGAAAAGTGGATAGACCTCACGGACTTCGTGCCGGGGTGCTACGGTTACGTGGACGCGGCGATAATCAAAGACAACGAAATTCACGTGGTTGACTTCAAATACGGCGAGGGCGTTCCCGTGGAGGCGAAGGACAATCCCCAGATGATGTTGTACGCGCTCGGAATCTTTGAACGGTTTCCGAGAAACGATGTCAGCATGACGATTTTTCAGCCGAGAATCGAAAACGTCAGCACGTTTCATATATCGGGTGAGGATTTGCTCAAATGGGCGGACGAGGTTTTGATACCCGCGGCGCAAAAGGCGTGGGACGGCGAAGGACTTTACACGGCGGGAGCGCATTGTCAGTTTTGTAAAGCGCGCTCAATCTGCCGTCAATACTCAATCGACCTTGTGGCGGTCAAAGACAAAGACCTCGCGACCATAACCGACGAAGAGCTCGAACAGTGGTTGCCGTACTTCGACGACATCAAGAAGGCGATAAAGGTGCTGGAAGAAAGAGCCTTTAAAGCCGCCGTGAACGGCAAGGAATGGAAGAGCATGAGACTTGTGACGACGCAGGGCAGAATGGGCTGGAAAGACGAGGACGGCGCGGTACAGTGGCTCATGGAGAACGGACACCCCGAACTCGTGAAAAAACCTTCGCCCTGCGGAATCAGAGAAGTCGAGAAGGTCATGGGCAAAGGCTCGACCGAAAGATTCACGGGACGCGGAGAGCCCACGACATCACTCAAAGTGGACAAGGAGTAGAACAATGGACTACATGATTGACGACGGCGATTTGATTTATCTCGAGCTCAAGGGCGGAGTGGTCATGAGATTCGACATCACCGACCCGTCCTACGTCAGTTTCGAGGACGAAGACGGCACGTGCGTTTTGCTTTACGACGCCGAAAAAGGTGAGGTCTCGCGCTCGTACTACAGCAACACCAGCCACGAGTACAATTACGGCGTCACAGCGAAACAAAAGAAACAGGACGGAATCGCCATGACGTTCGCAAACATCATACGGCAGATTGTGGAGTACGTAAAACAATAGACATCATCGCGAGGCGGGCACAAAAAAATAATATAAGGAGTATCCCCGAATATTTATAGTTGCACACGCCCGCCTTGCGTTGATTTGAAAATGTATTAAAAAAACTCATAGGAGATTTTAAAAATATGGGACTTTTAGACAAACTCACATCGGGAGTTCAAAAGAAAGCGGTGAAATGTGTCGTGTATGGCACGGAGGGAATCGGCAAGTCGACGCTTGCGAGTAAATTCCCGAACCCCGTCTTTCTGGACACCGAGGGTGGAACGGCGTCGCTCGACGTCAAAAGAATCGAGATTGATTCCTGGGAAAACCTCATCAACGCGATGATTGAGATTATAAACAATCCCGGAATGTTCTCGACGGTGGTAATCGACACGGCAGACAAAGCCGAGGAGATGTGCATAGTGTACACCTGCGCGAAGTACCAAAAGAAGAATATCGAAGACTTCGGGTACGGCAAAGGGTACACGATTCTCAAAGAGGAGTTCTCCGCGGTGCTCACGTACGCGGACGCGCTCATAGCGAAAGGCGTGAATGTGACGTTCATCGCTCACTCGTACCTTCGCAAGGTGGAGCTCCCCGACGAGACGGGCGCGTACGACAAGTACGAGATGAAACTCTCAAGGAACGTCGCCCCGAAACTCAAAGAGTGGTGCGACATCTTGGTGTTCTGCAACTACGAGATAAGAATCGTGGAAGACAAGGACGGCAAAAACAAAGCGAGGGGCGGACTTCGCAAGATGTACCTCAACCACGCGACCACGTACGACGCGAAAAACCGTTACGGACTCGCCGATTCTTACGACATGGATTTCGCCCCGCTCGCGGAAATTTACGGAGCGGTGGAGCCGCCGAAATCGTGGTTTGACCAAATGTCCGAGTTCATGGACGCGGAAAACATCGACGATGAAAAACTGTTCAAGTACATGACCGACAAATTCGGAGACAACGCGAAGATGATGTGGACGGAGTACGGCGACAAAACACTCAAATGGATACTGACAAAAGGGAAAGAAGACATAATCGCGCAGTGCGCAAAGGAGAATAAAGAATAATGGACAGAGCTTTAAATTTTAACGCGGAGATTCCCGCGGAAGAAGTAAAAGAAAGAGTGGTGCTCCCCGCAGGGGATTATGTGTTTCAGGTCTTTGATTACAAGGAAACGCATTTCAACGGCAACGCGGACTTCGACATACCGGCTTGCGAGCAGGCGGAGATAACGCTCATCGTGAAACACGAGGACAAGACGGCGTTCGTCAACCTCAACCTTCGATTCTTGGAATCGAAACTGCCGCGTATAAGCTCATTCATGCGCTGCGTCGGACTCATCAAGCCGGGGCAGGGCGGAAACCTTCAAGACCTTCCGAAATGCAAGGGTTTGTACGGAATGGCAAACTTCACCGTCTCGGACGACAAACGGTTCAACAACGTCAAGTACTTCCGCGACTACAAGCCCGAATACTTCGCCGACCTCGCAAAGGCAAAGGCACAGGAAAAGAAGGCCGACGACGAGGAGATACCGTTCTGATGGAAGACATACGAGAGTATTTAAAATACATTAACTGCTCTCAATGCACGTACGACGAGTGGCTGCAAGTCGGTCTCGGCTTGTACCACTCCAGGTACAGTTGCGACATCTGGGAAGAATGGTCAATGCGTGACCCGCGGTTCAAAGACGGTGAATGTCAGAGAAAGTGGGACGGGTTCAAAGACTACGACGGCACGAACGTCACGGTTAAAACGATTTACAAAATGGCTTACGAACGCGGCTGTCCGAAAAATCTGTCGAAGGCGATACGTCGCGACAGAGCTTTGCGTAAAGACGAACCGATACCGCGTGAAGACGTCATCGAAGGGGAGCTGCACATGACGCCCTCGGAGCAGTTGAAGACATATCTGCGTACGCTTTACAAATCCAAAGACATCGTGGCTTACGTCACGACGGACGTCGGACAAAACAAAGACGGCACGTATTACCCGCTCGCGGGAGTCTTCACCCGCACGGCGGGCGACATTCTCGGAGACCTCGAAGAAACGCACGACGTCTCAATGTCCGTGGGTGATTGGCACGACGGCGCGGGCGCGTGGATTAGGGTCAACACATACAACGGCAGAGGCGTCAGAAACGAAGACGTGCGGAGCTGGCGGTACGTGCTTGTCGAGTGCGACACGGGCTCGCTCGCCGAACAATACGAGATGTACAAAAAACTTCAACTCCCGATTGCGTGTTTGGTTCATTCCGGCGGAAAGTCCCTTCACGCGATTGTCAAGGTTGACGCGAAAGACGCCAGACAATACCGCGAGCGCGTGGACTTCATTTATGAGCAGGTTCAGGAAAAGGGCGGAATGAAACCCGACTCCGCCGACAAAAACCCGTCGAGGTTAAGTCGCATGCCGGGCGTGACGAGAAACGGCGTGGAACAGAGCTTGCTCGCCGTCAACATCGGGTTAAAGACGTTCAGCGATTGGCGGTACTTCATCACAAAAGGCGAACAGCCCGCCATAATCGAGTACCCCATAAACTTCACTGAACGTCCGCAGCTCGCGGAAGAACTCATACACGGGCTTTTACGCAGAGGGCACAAAATGCTGGTTTCGGGGGCAAGCAAAGCGAATAAGTCGTTTTTTCTCATAGAGCTCGGAATCGCCATATCGCAGGGCTTGGAGTTTCTGGGTTTTCAATGCGAGAAAGGCAAGGTCTTGTACATCAACATGGAGATTGACAAGGACTCATGCAACGACAGGGTCATACAGATAGCGCGCGCCATGGGAGTCGAGAAAGACCCCGACAGAATGTTCGCCATGAAGAACATGCGCGGCTTGGCAAGACCTTTGGAGGAGCTCGTGGACGAGCTCATAACCGAGTACAAAGACGAGAACTTCGCCGCAATAATCGTCGACCCGATTTACAAGCTCATGACGGGCGACGAAAACAACGCCACGGACATGGGCGCGTTCACGAATCACTTTGACAGACTTTGCACGGCTCTCGGTTGCTCGGTCATCTACTCACATCATCACTCGAAGGGCGCGAAGGGCGCGCTATCGATTCTGGACAGAATGTCGGGGAGCGGAGTCTTCGCGAGAGACCCCGACGCGCTCATCGACTTGACGGAGCTCGAGGTCGAGAATCTTCCCGAAGAGATGACGGGCTGGGAAATGGGATTCGTGGTCAGGGACTTCAAACGAATCAAACCGTTGAGAGTTATTTTTAACTACCCGTTGCACGAACTCGACCACGACGGACTTTTGAGAAAGGGCTACACGCACGGCTCGGTTGAAGAAGAAGTGCACAAACAAAAAATGATAAAACAGGGAGCAAAGGAAACATGAAAAACTATCTAATGAAATTCAACAAAAAGACAAATATGTTCAATCGTAACGACGGCGGAGAGATTTATTTTAACCCGCTGCACGTCACATCATTTGCTTGTGGGTGGTACGATAATCCGGAAGACAATCATGATGTGGCGACGTGGATATGGACGACGGACAGCGACCAGGGAATACCCATCAAGGAAACCTCCGAGAAAGTCAACGCGGAGTTCACCCGCGCTCTCAACGCGATGTTTTTCGAGCTCGGACAGATTCTGAAAGACGCGTCGATTTACGACATACAACATCGGAGGTGAAAGATGACCGAAATCGAAAGACTCACGGACGAGATGAAAGAATACGCCGAACGCACGGCGGAGGTTACGTACATG
>JAJQAK010000012.1 GCA_021203845.1 Clostridia bacterium
CATTTCATTTCCTGGATTTAAAAAAATACCCATGTTTTTCTCCCCTAAATTTTTATAAGAATATTACGACAAGTTATCATGAACCATGCGTTAATTCATAAGAACTAGCATATTCTGGAAAGCTCGGATATAAAATCCTGTACCTCCGATATGTCGTTCTCCGTCGTATTGAGAGGAGTTATGTATCTGTTTATCTCCCTAACGTCTGTCTCGAAAAGGTCCCTTTTGGAAATCTTGTACTCCGGGGTGTACTCAATTATGAGTCTGTCCAGGAACTCGTTCACGGAGCTTTGGTCCTTAAGTGTTCTTGGAGACGACAGCAGGGCGGAGAGCGTTTTTCTGAAGTTCGACGACCTGTTCTTGCCCTTAATTATCTTTCTCACAATGGTATCGAGAAGCGAGAGCTGAGCGAGTCCTACGTAAATGCCGTAATACTCCGGATTGGTCTTATTCGGGAAAAGCGCGTAATCGGACTCGTGGCCCGCGAAGATATGGTCATAATAGTTCCAGCTCTCATCGTTGTCGCGCATATTCTGGGACTTGAGAAGAATCTCAATGTCCTCTCTTTTGGCGTATATCCTGAACCATCCGCGGTCTTCCGGCGGCATTTTCGCTGTTCCGTCTCTCAAATCTTTTATTCTGGCAAAAACCCTTGCCATGTCACACCTCGCATCCGTTTACCGGTTTATTTCTATGTGCTTTCATTATACAACACATATTTACAGGATTCAAACAAGAAACAAATCGCAATATAAATTTAAAACTGGACAAGTATTGCAAAAGGTATTTTTATATGGTAGAATAACTGTGGAGGTGAATTATGAACAACGAAGCAGAGACTATAAAGGTACAAATTGATCCGATTGTAAAAAAAGAAACAGAAAGCGTCTTGGATGAACTCGGTGTTTCTATGTCAACCATTATTTGTGGATTATGTCATTACATAATAGAGGAAAAAGAAATTCCTTTTAAAATCAATGAGCCCTCCTTGCCTACACTTGACGAGATGACTGAGAGAGAACTTAACGATATGCTTGAAGAAGGATACCAGGATATCCAAAACGGAAATGGTATGGAAATCAGTGAGGCATTTGCGAAAATAAGGCAGGGAATCATAAAGTAAGCATGGAATACACAGTAGAAATATCTAATTCCGCGAGTCATCAAATTCTTGAAGCAAAAGAATATATTTTAAATGTTTCTAATTCATCAAATATTTCAAATAACTGGCTTGACAATATAGAAAGTGAGATAGAATCTTTACGAGTATCACCATTCCGAAATCGTCTGATGAATATCGAGCCTTGGAAATCTCGAGGAATGAGAAAGATGAACGTGAAGGGCTTTATTATTTACTACTACGTTGATAAAAATACCAAAACAGTTAATGTTGTTGCATTTATATACGGGAAACGTAATCAAATTGCACAGTTAAACAAAATAGAGAAAACTTTATAATTTACCAATCTACAAAATCTCTAAGCAGGAGCTAACGAAACTCCTGCTTTTATAGAATGTAAAAAAATCAAAATTTAATGCAGTCAATCGGAACGACATAGACTCCATCTTTTCTCCTGTAGGCCCACTCCTCCGTACCGGAAAGAATCATGAGGAAAGAAGGAGGTTTCATATGGGACTCGTCTATCTTCTTTCTCAGTTTCTTCAGATTTTCCGCTCCCTCGTCAGTGTGATTTTTGCTGAGCTTGAACTCGACGGCACCCCAGCCTCCGTCTTCCAGCTGTATCACCGCGTCGCACTCGAGATTGCTGGAATCCCTGTAGCGGTAAAGGTTCCCGCCAAGATACTGAGCATATGCTCCGAGGTCGCGAAGACACAGCGATTCAAAAAGTTTTCCGAACATCGTGGGGTTTTGCAAAAGTATGTCCGGCGTGAGCTTCAGTGCGGCAACGGCAATGGAAGGGTCTGTGAAGTTTCTCGTTTCGGTCGATCTCACATAGATGTTGGAAAGAATGTTGGGTTGCCACGCGGGAGTCTCGCTAATGACAAAAAGCTTTTTCATCGCGTCGAGGTACGAATACACGGTGTCGTTGCTGACGGTCGAGGATTCCGACAGTCTGACGTCATCGCTGATTTTGGTATATTTGGTCTGTGTGCACAGGTTCTTTGAGTACGAACGTAAAATCTTGTCAAGAATCGACGAATTCCTTTTGATGCCGTCCACCCTTGTCAGATCTTCGGAAATCAGGGAGCGATAATAGCCTCTCGGAAGTTCCAGCGCGTCGCTGTCGTCCATGCCGAACATTGAAGGCCAGCCGCCACGGCATATGAGGTATGCGAGCCGATGTGAGTCAATCTGTTTGACTCCGTGGATTTCGGACGGAGAATCGAAAAGCTCTTTTATAGAAACAGTGCCCTGTGAATCTCCCGATTCGTACAGCGACATCGTCCCCATCCGGACTCTGTCAATTCTGAGCGTTCCGGAATGGGAAATCTGACTCGCGTCGACGGGAACGGAAGACCCCGTCAAAATAAACTGCCCCTTTGCCTTACGCTTGTCTACCTGTCTTCTGACCATGTCCCAAATAAGCGGCACCAGCTGCCACTCATCGATAAGTCTCGGATTTTCTCCGGCAAAAAACGAATCGGGGTCTATCGCCAGCATGTCGTTGTATCTTTCGACCGATTCCGGACCAACGTACATCACACTTTTCGCAAGGTTTTCTGCGGTGGTTGTTTTCCCGCACCCCCTTGGACCTTCTATGAGTACGGCTCCGTATCGTCTCAAGCTGTCGGAAATAAGTTTGTCCGCTACTCTCGGATAATATTTGTCCATGTCGCTCTCCGAATAACCTTTAGTACAGTCAAACTATATACCGGAAAAGTGAATTTGTCAATCCGATCCCATAAAAACATACAAAAATGACCTGATGAATATATACATATTTGACCGGACAAATATATACAGATTTGATCCTATAAATATATAAATTCCCAATAACTTACAAACAAAAGGAACGGGGTCTTTCGTCCGTTCCAATTTTTTCAAACGTATGATGAGACATATCGACGCGTTCCGAAGGCAACGAAAATATCGGAAAATTCTTCGGGTTACGTCACCACGGAACGGGATTGCCGTTTTCGTCGAAATGCCAGTAGTTCCCCTTCCTCATGGTCCTTCTCTCCGAATAATAATATATCATCGCGGGCTTTAGGGACTCGTTGTACGGCTCTATGAATATCCCGTGCCAGTCAACGGCGTTGCCGAGATAGAATATCTTCTTTATGTGAGAGCAACCCGCGAAGGCCGAGTCCACGACGTTTTTCAGATTGTCGGAGACGACCAAAGTCTCGAGTGACGTGCAGTCGGAAAAGGCCCGACGCCCAACCGACTTCAAACTTCCGGGCAAAGTGACCTTGGTAAGGTTTCTGCAGTTGTAAAAGGCCGCGAAGCTTAGTCCCTGTACGCCGTACGGTATGACGAGTTCGGTAAGAAGCTTTCCTTCGAGATAGAGGTTTCCGGCGTACTGCAGAGGGTTTGCCGACGAGTGCCGCTCGAAGTTTATCCTGCACCACGACGCGACGTCGGCGATGTAAACGCCAGTGAGGCTCGTGCAGCCGTGGAAGGCCTTTTCTCCCGACGCGGTGCACTTCCCTTCTTCCTCGAATACAACGTTTACGAGGTTCGCGCAAAGCTCCGGATTCTCGTCCGAGTCGAAAAGATAAGCGGGAATCCTCTCCACGTCTTTTCCGACGGTGAGCGTGAGTCCGTCCCTTCCCCTTCCGGCCTCGGTGAATGCACCGTTTTCCGGTGAGAGGTCGTCGAGGGATCTCGCGTCTAAATACATGTGGGTGAGGTTCGTGCACCCGTAGAAGGCCTCACGGCCTATTTTTCTCACGTATCTGCCGATATTTATCTCGGAAAGAGTCTTGCAACCCGCGAAAGCGTAATTGTTGATGACGGAAACTCCATCCGGCACGGAGAGGACGGTCAAAGGACTGTCCACGACATACAGCTTTTCCGCGCAGTATAGAGGATTGCTGCCGACGGATACGAACCTCGAGGAAAGCCACGTCGCGACATCCGACACGTATACGCTATCAAGATACGCGCAGTCAGCGAAGGCGTCCCTGCCAAAACCCACTCCCCTCGAGCCGTATTCAATCCCCACGGACCTTATTTTGGGTGTCGACACGAGCCCGGAGCAGTCGAAAAGATGCGCGGGGATTTCCGCAACCTTTCTGCCTATCATGAGATTTATCCCGTCTCCCGCCTGTCCCGCGTCGCGGAAGACGTTCGAGCCTTCTGGAAAGTCGTTCATGACGACTGCCCCGTAATATATCTCGCGAAGTCCTACGCAGTCCGCGAAGGCACCATCCCCCACCGATTTCACGCGGCTTCCTATCGTCAGTTTTTTGAGTCCCGAGCAGTTCGCAAAGGCACCCGGGCATATTTCCGTAACGTTGTCGGGTATCTCGACAAACGCGAGGGACGTGCAGTTTCTGAAGGCGTCCGTGCCTATTTTTGAAACGTTTTTGCCCATCACGCACTCTTTAAGGGAAACGCAGCCGTAGAACGTCTTATCCTCGACGTAAGGCACACCTTCCGGCACGTTCACGGACACAAGCGACGTGCAGTCTGAAAACGATGAGACGCCCATGGTCGTGACGCTGCCCGCTATCGACGCGGAGACGAGGCCCGTACAGCCTCTGAAGGCCTCCGAGTCTATCATCTTGACACCGTCGGGGATTATGACACCCGTGAGGGACGAGCAGTCGGCAAAGGCCGCCCTCCCTATCTTTTTGACGGTGCCCGGTATGTTCACGTTGGGAAGAGAATAGCACCCGAGGAATGCGTCTCCCCCTATCTCCGTAACTCCTACGGGAATGTTCACCTCGGCAAGATTTTTGCAGCCGCGGAAAAGTCCCTCGGCAATCTCCGTGACCCTTTTGGACAGTACCACTTTTTTTAGATTGGCGCAGCCCGCGAAGGCACCCTGGCCCACGCTCGTCACCGTGTCCGGTACTACCACTCCCGTAAGAGAGTAGCAGTATCTGAATGCGTTTGCGGCAATCCCCACGACTTTCTCGCCCATGAAAAATGACGGTATCACTATGTCGCCCGCTCCGCAGGCACCGACACCGGTCACTGTGTACCCGCCGTCGCCCGCTCTGAAACTAAGCCCGCATAACAATGACACCTTCTTGGCGTCTTTTTTCGTCGTCCCGCTCGATATCGTCACTTCGCCAATCGAGCTTTGTGCCTCTTTTTCCTGGCACGGGCACGCGGGAACGTTCTTTTTTACGGGGCAGCATAAAGGATACACTATTTCGTACCTAAGGCTTGCGCCGCACCTCGGGCAGTTTTTCTCTCTTGCCGAAATTCTCGTTCCGCAAACTCTGCATACAACACTTGTCGCCATGTTCTCTGACCTCTTTATCGGTTTAAATTAATGCACATAAATCGTCCCGGTTATCATTCCGAATCCCACGGCACCGGCTCGCCGTCCGTAAGGCACCAGTATCTTCCTGCGATTCCCGGTTTTTTTTCGCTGTAAAAATATGTCGGAGTCTTACGAAGTGACTCCTCTTTTTTGACCGCGTCCCACTCCCTTTTGTCTCCGAGATAATAAATCCTTTTGAGCGCGGTACACGAGGAGAAGGCGTTGTGGCTCACCGTGACGAGACTTATGGGAAGGATGACATATTCCAGTTCCGAGCAGCCCGTGAAAGCGTCCGTCTCTATGGTAACGCACCCGTCCCCCACGGAGACAGTTTTAAGCTTCACGCAGAAACGGAAGGTTCCGCGTCTCAAAACTTTGACTCCTTTGGGAATCGACACGCTCTTTAGCTCCGCGCAGCCGTAGAAGGCCTCGGCTCCTATCTGGGAAAGCGATTCGGGAAGTTTCAGGCATTTCACTCCGCAGCCCCAAAATGCCTTCTCGCCTATCATCGTCACGCCGTCCGGTATTTGGACATTTTCGAGCGAGCGGCACCTTTCGAAGACCCTTTCCTCCACCGCCTTGAGCCCCGCGGGAAGTTTCACGCTCTTGAGGGACGTGCAGGAAGAGAAAGCTTCCGCCCGTATCGCGGTCAATCCGGAGGGGAAACATACTTTCTCGAGCGACGTGCACCCCTCGAAAGCACTCTGACCTATGCCCCTCACTGTGTCGGGAAGATACACACTCTTTATCGTCGTGCAACCGGCGAATGCGAAATGTCCCAGGGCCTTAATGCCATACGGGATATTTAGTTCTTCCAGCGGCTCGCCCATAAGGTACAGCCTGTGTCCGTAATGAAGCGGACTTGCGTCATCCTTTTTGAAAGGTATCTTACACCATGCCTCGACGTCGTCTATGTACACGCCTCTCAAGGCGTGGCAGTCCGCGAAAGCCTTGTCGCCTATCGTTTCGACGGAGGCGGGCACGCTCACGCTCGTGAGCTTCACGCATCCCGAAAACGCGTTCCTGCCGACGGATTTTATGCCCGCGGGGAGTTTTACTACGGAAAGAGCCCCGCATCCGGAAAAGGCGTAGTTGCCTATCGCCACGGTGCCGGGGGAGAGCGTGACGGACGAAAGATTTACGCACTTCGAAAAAAGGTTGTCGCCTATAACTTTCACCGTTCCGGGGATCGTCACCGATTTGAGTTTTTCCGACGAGGAGAAGGCCTCCGTCTCTATCCCCGTGACGGGTTTCCCCTTGTGGAAAGAAGGAATCACGAGATAAAGGTCTCTGCAGCTTCCCCGTCCCGCGACCGCAAAGCCGTCCGGAGTCTTCGTGAACCTCAGCCCATTTGACCAGGCGAGTTCCCCGGGATAGTCTGACCGGCCCGGCGCGTGCGTACCCTCGCAACGTGGACAACTTACCCCTCTATAACGTTTTCCGCATACAGCGCATCTAGGCATTGTCGTCCTCCGCGTGTCTGTCCGCCTAAAGACGGGGCAGGCTCC
>JAJQAK010000187.1:0-5475 GCA_021203845.1 Clostridia bacterium
ATTTGGACGTTCCGGTGGGAACGTGTCCGTCTGCGTTGAACTGCGAGCTCTTGAGAGAGTCGCCCTGGAGGTACATGATGGGTTTGATGACTTCCTGATAATACTCGTTGTCGACGCCTTTGTGCATTTCGGCACCGGTTGTGGCGGTCTTCCATGCGCTGGGAACCCTGATCTTCTTGAGATTCTTGTCGTCGGCCGCGGAGTCTATGGCGTTGTAGTTCATCTGGACTATGTCGTCGCCCTTTCTGCCGAAGGACTTGAGAGCCATGTACTTCATGTACTCGATGGCCTTGTCGTAAGGCATGATCTGGGGATTTACGCGGAAGAACGCGGACTGAAGTATCGTGTTTGTCCTTCCCCTGAGCCCGAGCTTTGCGGCAATCTTTATCGCGTCGATGACGTAGAGGTTGATGTTCTTCTTCGCGAGATCCTGTTTAACCTTCGCGGGAAGGAAGTCCTCGAGTTCCTTGACGGACGTGGCCGATGTGTTGATGAGGAACGTGCCGCCCTTTTTCAGTGCGGACGTCATGTCGTAACGCGTGATGTAGGAGGGGTTGGAGCACTGTACGAAGTCGGCGGAGTCGATGAGGTACTCGGACTGGATGGGCGTGTCTCCGAAACGAAGGTGGGAAACCGTGATGCCGCCGGACTTCTTGCTGTCGTAGAAGAAGTATGCCTGAGCGTGTTTGTCGGTGTGGTCACCTATGATTTTGATGGAGTTCTTGTTCGCACCCACGGTGCCGTCGGAACCGAGTCCGTAGAACATGCAGCTCGTCGAACCCTTGGGAGCGGCGTCGTATTTCTCGGAGAAATCGAGAGAACTGTTCGTGACGTCTTCGTAGATACCGATGGTGAAGTGGTTCTTGGGCTCTTTCTGCTCGAGGTTCTTGTATACTGCGAGAACCATGGAGGGAGTGAACTCTTTGGAACCGAGTCCGTATCTGCCGCCGTAAACTTTGACGTTCTTGACTCCGAGCTCAAGAAGAGAGGAGCATACGTCGAGATAGAGAGGTTCGCCGAGGGAACCGGGCTCCTTCGTCCTGTCGAGGACCGCGAGGGTCTTGCAGGTGGAGGGGATGGCTTTGACGAACGCTTCCGCAACGAAAGGACGGTACAGCCGTACTTTGATGAGTCCGTACTTCTTGTGTTTTTCGGCGTTGAGTTTGTTGATGGTCTCTTCGATGGTCTCGCATCCGGAGCCCATGCAGACGATTACCTGCTTTGCGTCGGGAGCGCCGACGTAGTCGAAGAGATGATACTTTCTTCCGCAGTGTGCCGATACAACGTCCATCATCTTCTGAACTATCTCGGGTGTTGCGGCGTAATATGCGTTCGCCGTCTCCCTGTTCTGGAAGTAGGTGTCTCCGTTCTGAGCGGTGCCCTTCTGGATGGGATGCTCGGGGTTGAGAGAACGGCTCTTGAAATCTGCGATGTCCTTTTCAAGCCCTACCTCGTCGCAGATGGCTCTGATTTCGGCGTAATCGTTCTCCTCGTCCCATACGTCTATCTTGGCGACTTCGTGGGAAGTTCTGAATCCGTCGAAGAAGTTGATGAAGGGAACCTTTGCCTTCAAAGTGGAGAGATGGGCGACCAAACCGAGGTCCATGACTTCCTGCACGGATCCGTCACAGATCATGGCGAATCCTGTCTGACGACAGGCCATCACGTCCGCATGATCGCCGAAGATGTTGAGCGAGTGTGCCGCGAGCGCACGGGCCGACACGTGCATGACCATGGGAAGAAGTTCGCCGGATATCTTGTACATGTTTGGTATCATGAGAAGAAGTCCCTGGGATGCGGTGAACGTCGACGTAAGGGCGCCTGCGGAAAGGGATCCGTGTACGGCGCCGGCTGCGCCGCCCTCAGACTGCATCTCGGCGATTTTCACCTTCTGTCCGAACATGTTTGTACGTCCGGCGGTCGCCCACTCGTCGGCAGTCTCTGCCATAGGCGATGAAGGAGTGATGGGGTAGATAGCCGCAACTTCCGAGAAAGCGTAGGCTACTTGGCTGGCGGCGGTGTTCCCGTCGATAGTCAATTTTTTCATCAAAAAATCCTCCGAAAATTTGATTTATTTTTTTCAAACTGACATAAAGTGTGAACCGCTCACACACCATGTTATTATATATTGTATAAGGGGTCTTGTCAATATCGCTTTTGCGAAAAAAACAGCCACGGAAGGCCGGAAAAGACGATTTTGAACGATTTAAATTCCTATAATTTTTATGGGATTTTTGAAATTTTGACACGTTCCGGCTGTTTCGCGGCGCGGTACGCAACTTTTGCGAAACTTTCACAAAAAAAGTAATTATATTATTGTGAAACAGTCACATTTTTTGATATAATGGGTTAGTTAAAATTATCCTACCGCACGGGCATGTTATATAAATGGACGAAGTCACAGAGGAAGAGGTAGAGGCCATACGCCTTCAGAACGTTGTATTTTCGTATCCCGGACAGGAGGGGACTCCCGCCGTCAACGGGATCACTTTCAGCGTGAAAAAAGGTGAGTTCGTCTCCGTCCTCGGACAGAACGGCAGCGGCAAGTCCACGCTCGCGAGGCTCTGCAACGGTCTTTTGGAGGAGGACGAGGGGAAGGTCTTCGTCTTCGGGCACGAGCTCGACTCGGACGATGCCGTGAAGGAGGCGAGAAAGAGGGTCGGCATAGTTTTTCAGAACCCCGACAACCAGATGGTCGCATCCATAGTCGAGGACGACGTGGCCTTCGGACCGGAGAACCTCGGCGTGGAAAGGGAGGAGATAGGCAGGCGCATAGAATGGGCGCTCGAGGCGGTCGGCATGTCCGAGTACAGACACTCGACGCCGGAAAGGCTTTCCGGCGGACAGAAACAGAGGATTGCGGTCGCGGGCGTCATAGCAATAAAGCCGGACGTCATAATTTTGGACGAGGCCACGGCGATGCTCGACCCGCGCGGCAGAAAGGAAGTCATATCCGTCGTTCAGAAACTCAACAAAGAAGAGGGCATCTCGGTCATTCTCATAACGCATTTCATGGAGGAAGCGCTTCTCGCGGACAGGGCTATAGTCATGCACAGGGGCGAGATAGTCATGCAGGGGACTCCTGAGAAGATTTTCGAGAGCGGCGACATGCTCGCTACGTTCAATCTCGGCCGGCCCCCCGTGTGCGAGATAAGGGACGCGCTAAACTCGGAATCGTTCCCGCTCGCGCCGGTGCTCGACGGTGAAATTTTGGGCGAGGAGATAGCGGAAAACCTCAAAGACGCGCCAAAAAAATCCAACGAGTTCACGCCCGTGGGAAAAGAGGTGGGAGGCGTTTGGGACATAAAGATAGAGAATCTCACGTATGTGTACTCGCCCACGTCGCCTTTCGCGACGACGGCCTTAAAAGACGTCACCCTGACGATTTCGGAGGGCGAGTTCTACGGCATAATAGGTCACACCGGCAGCGGCAAGACCACGCTCGTGCAGCACTTCAACGCGTTGTACCGTCTGCCGCAGGCTCAGAAACACTTCAGAAAGAAGAAGGTCAAAAAAGGTCAGCCGGCACCCGTGTATCCCCAGATGCACATCGGGGAGTACGACCTTTCCGACAAAAAGACCGACTTCAAGAAACTTCGCAGCGACGTCGGGATGGTCTTTCAGTATCCCGAATACCAGCTTTTCGCCGAGACCGTCGAAAAGGACGTCGCGTTCGGGCTCAAGAACTTCAACAAAGGCATATCGGAAGAAGACACGGCCAGCGCCGTGAAGGCCGCTCTGGAGGCGGTCGGCCTCGATTACGACGAGGTGAGGGAGAAGTCCCCGTTCGACTTATCCGGCGGGCAGAAAAGACGCGCGGCGATAGCGGGCGTCATTGTGACGAGACCTAAGATTCTCATACTCGACGAACCCGCCGCGGGACTCGACCCCGCCGGCAAGAAAGAGATAATGGCCATGCTTCACGGGCTTCACGAAAGCGTCTGTAAGACCATAATAATCGTGTCGCACGATATGGACGAGATAGCGGAAAACTGCACGAGGGCGTGCGTTCTGAGTGAGGGCGAGATAGTCTTCACCGGCACGCCTTACGAGATATTCAGCTTCCGCGACAGGCTCTCCGACATAGGACTCGATGTGCCGCTCACGGCGAAGATATGCGACACGCTCAAAAGCCGCGGCATAGAAGTGAAGTGCGACCTCACCGTGAGGGGATTCATAGACGCGGTGAGGGGGATCATGCGGGAAGGAGGTGAGGCGGATGCGTGACGTCACATGGGGACAGTATTATCCCGTCGACTCATTCGTTCACAGGTCGGACCCCAGGGTGAAGCTTCTCTTTCTCATCGCCTACATAGTGGCGCTTTTTGTCGCGAAGAACTTCTACGGACTGCTTCTCTGTTTCGCCATACTTCTCATGATGATATTCGCGGCGAGAATTCCCCTCGGCAAGGTCATACGCTCCGTCCGTGCGGTCATAATAATCCTTATAATAACGGCGGCGATAAACCTTCTCTTCCACAGCGGGGACCACGTTTACGTCGACGCGGGGGTGATACAGATAACCCTCGAAGGCATAATCTACTCGGTGTTCCTTCTATTCCGCATAGTCTTCCTCGTGATGGGCGCGGCCGTCCTCACATGCACGACGACTCCGGTGGCTCTGGCGGACGGGATAGAGAGCCTCATGAAGCCCTTAAAATACATAAAGTTCCCGGTCCACGAGTTCGCGCTCATAATGTCGATAGCTCTAAAGTTCATACCGACTCTTCTCGATGAGACTCATAGGATAATTTCGGCGCAGAAGGCGCGCGGGGCGGATTTCGAGAGCGGAAACATTTTCAAACGCATAAAGGCGGTCATACCGATACTCATACCTCTCCTCGTGGGTGCGTTCCGGAGGGCGGACGAGCTCGGGGACGCCATGGACGCGAGATGCTATTCAAGCACGAAGAACCGCACGAAATACAAGAAACTCACCCTTTCCTACAGGGACCTTATAATAACCATAGTCTTCTGCGTGATGATAGCGGGAGTCGTGCTTTTCAACGTGTACGGCGCGGCCATTTGGCCCGCGATAGCGGAGTTCGTCGCAGTGAGGTAATCGGATGAGGTATGTAATTCTCATCGCCTACGACGGCACGAATTACGCCGGATGGCAGACGCAGAAAAACGCGCCCACGGTCCAGGAAGAAATAGAAAAGGCGGTGAAATCGGCCCTCGGGGTTTCCGTCACGCTCACCGCGAGCGGAAGGACCGACAGCGGTGTGCACGCCCTGGGACAGGTGGCTCATTTCGACGCCGAGCTCACGATTCCGCCGGAAAGGATTGCGGAGGCGCTAAACGCGAGGCTCCCGGAAGACATCTCGATCCTCTCCTCCGCTTCGGCGCCGGAAGGCTTCGACGCGAACCGCTCGGCGAAAAGAAAGACGTACGTTTACCGCATGTACTTTTCCAGAAGGCGCAACCCCCTCATGGACAGATACGCCGCACATGTGAAGGGAGAGTGCGACCTCG
>JAJQAK010000187.1:5575-6802 GCA_021203845.1 Clostridia bacterium
GTATGGATTTTGTTCTTTTCTTCCAGTACGGTGAGGAATTCACCTATATGTTCACCACGGTGAACGACCTCTGGGTGTACCTTGAGGTGGCCCTCGGCATAGGAATTGCGGGGTTTCTCATCATGTACGCCTTCCGGGCCTACACACTGTACGTCGTGTGCGTAAAAGAGGGTTACAAGCACAAATGGATGTCCTTCGTGCCGTTCCTGAACACATACTTCATAGGTGAGGTGTCGAAAAAGAACAAGCTCTTCAACGCGAACGCCAAGGCGTTTTCCATCCCCACGGCGGCCCTCGAAGTCATAATGTTCGTTGGCTATCTCGTGTATTACATCGTCATAACGGTTCTCCTCGGTCAGAACAATCTCGTGGACACCGGGGAAATGGGCTACGAAGTCAGCATATACGCCCTCAACTGGATGGCGTGGGTCTACGACAACCTCGGATACATCCTAAGCTGGGTCTCACTCGTGTTCTTCGTGATGTTCATGTTCACGCTCATGCCGTTCTTTATGACGTATTCCGCGAGAAGGTACATCATCATGTCGCTTTTCGGGGCTTTCTTCCCCATAAGCGGCGCGCTCATGTTCTCAGTGAGAAACAACACCGGCATGGGATACAAGGAGTTCATGCAGCGGGAACAGGAGCGGCAGTACAGACAGTACCAGCAGAACCAGCAGAACGGCAATCCCTACAATTACAATCCGTACAGCGGTCAGCCGACGCCGCCCCCTTCCGGATACGGCGGAAACAACAATCAGACGCATACGAACGCCGGTGCTTCGTCCAACCCTTTCGAAGACTTCGACTTCGGCGACCCCGGGAGTGCTTCGACTTCCGGAAGCTACGGGACGATGGATCCTTTCGACCATGACGAGGCGGTGGGGGGAAGTGGCAAGTCCTCGTATGTTCAAGGTGACGGCGAGAGTGACGTGGACCCGTTCTCGGACGATACGGACTCCGCGCCGGAAGATACCGCGCCGAATGAGGACGAAGGGAAGACATACGTAAATCTTCCCGGGAACGTCCCCGAAGAGCCGGAGACGAAAGACCTGAAAAAATCGAAGACTTCAGACTCCGAGAAAGCCAAGGCGAAGAGCGAGAAAAAGGCCAAGGCGGAGGCCGAGAAAAAGGCCGCGGAGGAAAAGAAGAAAAATCCGTTCGAAGATTTCTGACAGAAAAAAATCATGTAATGGGACTTTACGGGTCCCATTTTTTTACGTTCCC
>JAJQAK010000004.1 GCA_021203845.1 Clostridia bacterium
CCATAGGCGTGTTCGCGGTTTTAGATAACGTCTATTATGTTTTGCCGGAGGACAGACTTCCGAACGCGCGCTCCGACCAGGTTCTCGTGCCCAAGGATAAATTCAGAAGCTATCTTCCCGCGGTCGTACTCGAGTACGAAAGGTGCGACGAAGAAAAGGACCTCGAAGCGAGGGCACTCGCCGGAAGATGCCAGATAGACAAAAAGGAGTACGACGCGAAGCTGAAGGCGCTGGGGTACACGGACATCTACAAACTCGGGGTTGCCTTCTGCGGTTCTCACGTCGTGGTGAAGACGGAATACAGCGAACAGTCATAAGAGATTTCCTTTACACGAAATGAATAAAGTCGTCGACCGCATAGATTTCCGTCACGTATATAAAAATATAATGTGAGTTTCTAAGCTATAAAACCCTCCGTCGGGAGGGCTTATATTTACAAAAATCTGTCACATCAACGGCTCCACTATCCTCAGTATGCCGCGGAACGCTCTGTACGCCAGGGTGTGCGGGGCTTTTTTCGTTATCTCCGTGCTTTCCTTCATGCAGTACTCGAAGTCTTTTCTAAGATCCTGCATGAATCCCGGCTCGTTCGTGTAGATTCCGTTCTCAAACTGCTGATAGAAGCTCCTCATGTCGAAGTTCGCCGACCCGACCACCGCGCAGTTTTCCGTGAGGACCGCCTTGCTGTGGACGAAGCTGGACGTGAACCTGTATACCTTCACCCCGGATTTGAGAAGTCTTTCGAGGTTGTCTATCGTAAGGATGAATACGTAGAACTTGTCGGGTATGTCCGGCACGACTATCCTCACGTCCACGCCCGAGAGGGCCTTGTTTTTAAGCTCGGTGCATGTCGACTCGTCGGGAATGAAATACGGAGTGAATATATATATGAAGTCGTGCGCCTCCGAGATTATGTTGTCGTATATCCCCTTGCATACGGCGTTCTCGAGGTCGGGGCCTCCCGCGTACGGCACGACCGCGAAGTCGCTTTCCACTTTGTCGAAAAGATGCATATACCTGTCGTAGTCCATGCTCTCTTTCGCCGTGAATGTCCACTGCCTCATGAACATCATGGTGAGCGCGTCCACGGCCTCGCCCGTTATCTTCACGCCGGAGTCCTTCCAGTACCCGTACATCCTCTTGCTGTTTATGTACTCGTCAGAAAGGTTGCACCCTCCCGTGTACGCCACCTTCCCGTCTACCACCACTATCTTTCTGTGATCGCGATAGTTCATCGCGAAGGAAAACCTCGACATCAGCCGGTTGAACGCTCTGACGTGCGCGCCGCTCTTTCTCATGCGCCTCGCGGTTTTGAGGGTGAGCTCCTTGCTCGCGCCCATGTCGTCGTAGATTATGTACACCTCCACGCCCTTCCCCATCTTCTCGGTGAGGATTTTCCATATTCGCTCGAAAAGATCCCCGTCCGCTATTATGAAATACTCCATGAATATGAACTTTTCCGCGGCCTTGAGGCTTTCCATGAGGTTGTCGAAAAGTATCCCGCCGGAGGAGTAATATTCGAGTCCTGAATTTTTGTAGGGCACGAAACCTCCCGCGTTGTATATGTACCTGCAGTCCTGCGCCACGACGCCAAAGACGCCCGGGAACTCGTGTTCCCCGAGATATTTTTTCGTCTCCTCGTATATCGCCTTGTGACGCTTCCTCTTTCTTCCGTACATGAACCTGTCGTCGGAAAGCCAGTATATGATGAAGCCTATCACGAAAAATATCAGGGTGATGAGAACCCATATGGCCTTCGAACCGGTGCTCCTTTCGGACGAGAGACAGTATATGGCGGTAAGTATGCTGAGAACGGCGCACAAGACCAAATACCACGTGAGATAAAACTCGGCGAAAAGGACCAGCGCGAGGATGGCGGCGAGCTGAGCGGCGACGAAAGATAGCGCGAGAGCACCCTTTATCGCGGTGATGTTGTTGTGCTCCGTTCTGATTTTTACAATGTCCGCACCTCTAAGAGCCCTGCGGACCCTGCGCCTTACCTCGAGCGGGTGAAAACGTATCCTGTCTTCCTCGGTACGGTTAAACGGCATCTTCCACCTCCCCGCCCTCGGCAAACGTCGTCCTGATTATGCAGTACAGGGCTGTGAGCTCTTTGGAACACTCGGATAGCCTCTCTCTGATGCGGAGGCTCTCCCTCCTCGCGACCCTGACGCAGAGCCGCACGGACAGCGCCGCTATCGCTGCCGCCGCGAGAACGCACACGGCACCGAGGACGTAGTCAATCGCGGCGGAGGCGTACACCATGGCGAGGATTCCCAACGCCAAAATCGCGAGCGAAACCGCACCAAGTACCGCGCTGATTATCGCGCTCGCCCTGTGCCCGTGCCTTAAGATCTTCGCGGCCTCGTTCGCCTTGCTCTCCACCCTGACCTGCAGGTACTGTCTGTGGTCCCTTTTGGATATGTCGTGAGGTCTTCTCATGGAGCAGTGCACCGCTTCGCCGTCGGTGCCCCTTTCGACGATTTCCCAGCCGAGCGCGGTGTAGCAGTCGACAAGGGTGTCGGCGACGCTGCTTCGTATCGTGACATCCATGCGGTCGTACTCGTATGTTTCCTCGTCCGTTTTTTCGGATCCGAAAACCTCGGCGCTTTTCATGACTCCTTCCCCCGCGAGTCAGTACGCGCCCAAAAGGGAGAAGCTCTGCGCGGCCGCCCTTACGCTCTCAAGGGCCTTCGTCATCTTCTCCGAGGTTATGTCGCCTTCCAGTTCTATGAAGAACCTGAACTCGCCCGGTTTGTCCTTTATGGGGCGCGACTCTATTTTGGACATGTTTATCTGCGCCATGCCGAAAATCCCCAGAAGAGCCGTGAGGGCTCCCGGGGCGTGGATGGTCGTCACGGAAATATACACTTTTTTGGAAGGCACGGAAAGGTCCAGATCGCCTTTCCGCAAAAGAAGAAACTGCGTGCGGTTGCTGTTCTCGTCCGCTATGTTCTCTTTTCCGGCCACAAGGCCGTCCCTCACCGCGTCGGCGGAGGCTATGGCGGCGTCGCTTGCGGACTTTATCATGTCGAGCCCGTACGCCGTGGACGAAACAGCCACCGTGTCGGCGTACGGAAGATTTTTCATTATGTACCCCGCGCACTGGTCGAGAGCCTGGGGATGGGAGTAAACCTTCGTGATTTCGGAAATATCGGCGCCCTTCATGGTTATGAGCCTGTGGTCCACGTCTATGGTCGTCTCCTTCACCGCGACGCAGCCGCCCTGCTGCATGAGGTCGAGATTTTTCATGACACCACCGTTGAGCGAGTTGAAAACCGGCACCACCGCGAGATCGCACTTTCCCTCCAAAAGAGCGCGGATAACCATGTAGAAGTTTCTCTGCGGCAAAAGCTCCGCACCGCCCGCGAGAATTTTCGCGGCCTTGTGGGAAAAACTCCCCTCGGGGCCAAGATAGGCGCAAGTTCCCATACGCGTTCTCCTCTAAACCTTGGACGCTATGTCCTCCAAAAGTTTTCTCGTGTCGTCCCAGCCGAGGCAGGGGTCGGTTATGGATTTTCCGTAGACCTTGTTCTCCGTTTGGCTCCCTTCTTCTATGAAACTCTCTATCATGAAGCCCTTCACGATTTCGCGGAATGTCTGATTGTAGAGTCTGTTCTGCATGACTTCCTCGCAGATCCTAATCTGTTCTTTGAACCTTTTTCCGGAATTGGAGTGGTTGGCGTCGATTATGACGGCGGGATTCGCGAGCCCGGACTCTTTGTAGCCTTCCGCGACCCGTATCACAGTCTCGTAGTGGAAGTTGGGGATGTCGTTCCCGTACTCGTCAACCTTACCCCGGAGTATCGCGTGCGCGAGTCTGTTTCCGGACGTCTCGATCTGCCACGCGCCCATTTTGAACGTCTGCCCGGACTGCGCCGCGTAAATCGAGTTGAGAAGGACGGGCACGCTCCCGCTCATGGGATTCTTTATGCCCACGGGCACGTCTATTCCGGAAGATACGAGCCTGTGCATCTGGTTTTCCGCCGACCTCGCCCCTACGGCGTGATACGAAAGAAGGTCGTCGAGATATGGATAGTTCTCGGGGTACAGCATCTCGTCCGCCGCGGTGAGCCCGCTCGCGTCCATCGACTTTAAATTGAGCTCGCGTATCGCGTATATGCCCTGCAGTATGTCCTCTTTCTTGGAAGGATCCGGCTGGGAGAACATTCCCTTGTAGCCAACTCCCTTGGTTCTCGGCTTGTTCGTGTAGAGCCTCGGGACTATCACAAGTCTGTCTTTGAGCTTATCCGCAAGTTTCCCGAGCCTTTCCGTGTAGTCGAGGACGGGTTTTATGTCGTGTGCGGAACACGGACCCACTATCACGAGGAGCCTATGGCCATTGCCCGTGATGACGTCCGCTATCTCCTTGTCCCTTTCCGCCTTGAGCTTCGCCTGCGAGGGAGTCAGCGGCATGGTGGTCTTGACTTCCTCCGGTTCGGGAATTTTTATCGTCTTACTGAACATATTGCCAAATTGCTTCCATGTACGCCGTAATGTTTATAACTTACCAAAGCACACGTCGTCCCCATAAAGGACATCATATATCACACGTCATTCTAAACAATTGTACCCGTCAAGGATGACAGAAAGAAAATCGGGATTCGGGGTCGGTCCGAGTTCTCCCATTCTGTATTTCTCCGTCAGATTGAATCCGAATGAAACTTCCTCGTCGGCATATCCGAGATCAGACAACCTGTACAGGTATTCCTTCTTCTTTTCCTTGCACACAAACCATATTTGATCCTGTCTGAAAAGCCTTTCACAATCCATCAGCGTCATGTCATGAGTGCAAAAAATCAACTGTCCTCCCTTGTCGTTTGCCCCGTTGTTGAACAAAAGCACAAGGGACCTTACAATCATGCAATGCAGTCCACTGTCAATCCCGTCTATAATGAGGGTCTTGCCGTTTTCCAAAGCATCGACTATGTAGCTCGAAACAGCGATTATCTTGGCCGTACCGTCGGAATCGATGACCACACTGGGAAATTCTTTCCCGTGATGAACTGAATGCAGTGGAAGAACCTTCTTTTCGAAATATTCTTCCGTTCCGTTTCCAAATTCTCCGTCGTCTGCCAAAATATTGACCCGACCATTCTGGGCATCGTTGAAGACAAAATCGTCCATGTCTAAATCGGCGTTCTTAATCAGCTCGACAATCTTATCGCTGAGCGGTGATTTGTCCCTCATGGCGTCTGAAGTTTTGTCAACTCTTACACTGTCCAGCCGTATGATGTCGAGATTGTTCGCGAAATCAGTCAGAATGGCCGTATACGGTGCCACCGCCTCATGATCTTTTGTGGCCGAATATATGAGTATGTTTCCGGAGTAAAGATTCCGCATTCGATCCTCGGGAATGGAGCCACCACTGAATCTGTAAATACCCTTTTCCTCGTCTCTTACGAATATCTCTTCCCCTGTATCCCTCAGAATCCCGTTCACGTCCGCGTGTAATTCCGCCATGCGCTCGTATATAAAACCACGTACCATATTAGGTACTACGGGAGTCGCATCGTATTTGAAGTCATATGAGAACGCCCTTCCGTTTCTGAGAAAAGAAACTCCCAAATACGTCACGTTGTTTTCCGTGAAAAAATTCTGCTGTATCTCAAAATTTTTGTTCAGAAGAACGTTCTGAATGCATTTTATGGCTTTGACGATGCACGTCTTGCCCGAATTATTCGCACCAAATATGCACGCGGACTTTAGCGCTCTGAAGGTCCCGTCGTTATACACGTTTCCCTCGAACTCCCCCACATTTTTGTCGGTATACAGTTTAAGTTCTACTTCGCGAGAGTAAACTTTATAATTGTTAATTCTTACACTTAAGATCATTTCACCTTTAATGGTTTTTACGCTGTAACATTATTTCGAGATCCTATCGAACGACCGCGCCATTCTCCCAAAATCGACAAGCATAATTGCCGTCATGCCTTGTCAGCTATGTCTTCCAAAAGTTTTCTCGTGTCGTCCCAGCCGAGACAGGGGTCGGTTATGGATTTTCCGTAGACCTTGTTCTCCGCCTGATTTCCCTCCTCTATGAAGCTCTCTATCATGAAGCCCTTCACGATTTGGCGGAACGTGGAGTCGTAGAGTCTGTTCTGCATGACCTCTTCGCAGATTCTTATCTGCTGTTTGTGCCTCTTGCCGGAGTTGGAATGATTGGCGTCTATTATAACGGCAGGGTTCTCGAGTCCGGACTTTTCGTAGCAGGAGGCGACGGACATCACCGTCTCGTAATGAAAGTTGGGGATGTCATTCCCGTATTCGTCCACTTTCCCCCGGAGTATCGCGTGCGCGAACTTGTTTCCGGACGTTTTCACTTGGTATCCGCCCAGTTTGAACGTCTGCCCGGACTGCGCCGCGTATATCGAGTTGATGAGTACGAGTATGCTCCCGCCCATGGGGTTCTTTATGCCCACGGGCACGTCCACGCCGGACGACACGAGCCTGTGCATCTGGTTCTCCGCGGACCTCGCCCCCACCGCGACGTAGGAGAGGAGGTCGTCGAGATACGTGTAGTTCTCGGGGTACAGCATCTCGTCCGCGGCGGTGAGCCCGCTCGCGTCCATCGACTTTAAGTTGAGCTCGCGTATCGCGTATATGCCCTGCAGTATGTCCTCTTTCTTGGACGGGTCCGGCTGGGAGAACATTCCCTTGTACCCCACGCCTTTGGTCCTCGGCTTGTTCGTGTAGAGCCTCGGGAC
>JAJQAK010000087.1 GCA_021203845.1 Clostridia bacterium
TAGGACAAGCAAACGGAATCGATTTTTTGGCAGTCTCCACGTTTTGCTGTTGAAAACGTCATCACCCAGGGTTATAATTATGGCATGGGGAAAGAATACAAACTGAACTTCGAGCTGGTGCCAGACGCCTGCTGGGGCTCCAACTTAAGGTCGCTTCTGACCCGTGCCCAGTGGGACGTCGTGAGGAAGGACGCCTACAAGAGGGCGGACGGAAGATGCATGATCTGCGGGAAGGTCACGGATAAGCTCGACGCGCACGAAAGATGGTCGTACGACGAGGAACACATGGTGCAGAAACTTGAGGACGTCGTCGCGGTGTGCAAAGGCTGCCACATGACCATACACATAGGAAGGACGCAACTCATGGGGAAGGAATACATGGCCGTGAAGCATTTCTGCAAGGTCAACGGCTGCACCTACGCCGACTACATAGAGGAGCTCGGGAAGGCTAACGAGGCACACGTGAGGCGTAACTCCCTTCCCGGCGAATGGTCGCTCGACTTGAGGTGGCTTCAAAGATTCACCGGGGAGGAGAACACATGAAGATAGCCGTCGTCATGGACATGGTGGACTCCCGCTGCGGCGCGGTCGTGTCTGCAAAAAGGTTCTGCGAGGGGCTCGAGGCTCTCGGGCACGAGGTGAGGATAGTCGCGCACGGCGCGACCGGAGAAAACGACTGCACACTCGACAAAAGACGTGTGCCGCTCCTTTCGTGGGTAGCGAAAAGAAACGAGACAATATTCGCGAAATACGACGAGGAGAAGATAAGACCGGTTTTCGAATGGGCGGATGTCATACACTTTGTCCTGCAGTTCAAAATGGAGAAGAAGGCCAAAAAACTCGCCGACGAGATGGGCAAGCCCACCACCGCCGCGATTCACGTGCAGCCCGAAAACATCACCTACGGCGGACACATAGAGAGAATCCCGTACCTTACCCACCTCATCTACAGATACTACTACAACAGGTTCTACAGATACTTTGACACGATGCATTGCCCCTCCGAGTTCATAAAATCGGAGCTCATAAAGCACGGGTTCAAAAACCCGAACCTCGTCGTCATATCCAACGGGTTCGAGCCGCAGTTCCGTCCGCCTGAAAAAAAAGAGCCACATGATGGCTTCATCGTAACGATGACGGGGAGACTTTCCGCGGACAAACGGCAGAGGATTCTCATATCCGCCATCGCGAAGAGCCGGCACAGCGACATGATACGGCTGAAGCTTTTCGGCAGGGGGACAAAAAAAGAAAAATATCTCAGGCAGGCAAAGCGTCTCGGCGTGAACCTTGAGATCACGGACGAGTTCCTTCCCATAGAGGAGCTGGCGTACAGGGTCGGACAAAGCGACCTCTACGTGCACACGGGGTGCGTCGAGATAGAGGCGATAGCGTGCCTCGAGGCCACGGCCTGCGGACTGGTTCCCATAATCTCCAACAGCAAGTCTTCCGCCACGAAACAGTTCGCGCTGACGGAAAAATCCCTGTTCCGCGCGAACGACTCAAAGGACCTCGCTAAAAAGATAGACTACTGGTACGAGCATCCGGACGAGAGGGCGGAATACGGCGAAAAATATGCGGAGGCTGCGAAAGGATACACGATAGCCGAGTCAATAAAAAAAGCGGAGGAAATGTTCCTTCGCGAAACAGAGCGGGTAAATCGCGTAGCGAAATAGATTTCTCCCTCCCTACGCAGGGGAGGGATTTTTTTGTACAAAAAACGACCCCCGCGAGGAGGGCCGCCATATGTCTAATTGGAAGGGGATTCCGCTAAACATATCAAAACTATTTGTCTCTTTTCGTTTCTCCGAAGAAAAACAGGGATATTACGCCCGGGCCCGTGTGAGAGCCTATCACCGTCCCTATCTCAAAGACGGCCGGTCTTCCTTTCATGGACGTGAACCTCTTTTCGACCATGGTCGCGAGCTCTTTTGCGGCGTCACGTTTTTGCGCGTTGCAGATGAAAACCTTCCCGCTGTAGTCCTCACCGCCTTCGGCCTCCTCGCACATCATTCGGAAAAGCTCTCTCATCGCGAGTTTTCTGCCCATGACCTTTTTCCTCACGACGAGCTTTCCCTCGCACGACACGTCCATGACGGGACATATGTGCATTATCGTGCCCAGCGTCGCGGCCGTAGGCGAAACCCTCCCGCCTCTTTTGAGGTACGAAAGATTTGGAGTGAAAAACCAGTGCCTCACACGAAGCTTGTTCTCCTCCAGCCAGGCGTAAAGCGCGTCTATGTCGGTGCCCGTTTTCTTGAGCTCCACCGCCTTGTCCACCAAAAGCCCGTATCCGGACGACGCACACAGGCTGTCCACGACGTAGATCTTCCTGTCCGGATATTTCTTTCTCATCTCCCCGGCCGCCGCGATTGCCGACTGGTATCCCCCGGAAAGTCCGGAGGAGAACTCGATGTGCAGCACGTCCTCGCCTTTTGAAAGAACGAAGTCGAAGATCCCCATGAGGTCTTCTATCGTCACCTGCGACGTAACGGAAACCGAGCCGTTTTCGAGTCTCGTATAGAAATCCTTCGCGGAAATCGTCTCGAAGAAGTCGTCCTCGAAATCCTGTCCGTCCAGATTGTAGTGGTATCTGCCGTACAGCACGCCCATCTTCTTGAGCCTCCTTCCCGTAAGGTCACACGTGGAGGACGCCGTTATCCTGTATTCCGCCATTTTTATTGCCTCCTTTGACGAAATCTCCTTTGCGATTCGATTGTATCACGGGAAAATTACGAAAGGCAACGGCCGGGGCTCTATGAACGCCCGACCTCGGTCTACGGTTAAAATACCTTTTTCTACCGGTTAAAAAAAGCCCTCTACCGTGAGTAGAGAGCGTGCATTTTTCAAAATTACGGGGGGATATGCCCGCGAAATACCGTATTCAGTTCTTCCCGGTCGAGCCGAACCCTCCGGTTCCTCTCTCGGTTTCGGGAAGTTTTTCCACTTCGTCAAACACCGCCGTGATGTACGGGGTTATGACGAGCTGCGCAATCCTGTCGCCGTTGGAAACCGTCTGGGTCTCCTTGGAATGGTTGTGAAGCGCCACGATGACCTCGCCGCGGTAATCGCAGTCGACGACGCCCACCTTGTTCGCGGGCGCGAGCCCGCTCTTTGAGGCGAGACCCGACCTCGCGTATATGAGCCCCGCGTATCCTTCCGGAAGGGCGAGCGCTATCCCCGTGGGAATCATGCGCGTTTCCCCCGCGGGAATGGTCTCCGTCGTCTCGACGTCGCGGTCGAGGCACGCGTAGAGGTCCGCTCCTGCGGCGTACGCGCTGCCGTATTTGGGGAGCCTTGCCCCCTCCCTTACCTTTGTTATCTGTATGTTCATCTTAAACCTCCTTGATTTACGGCTGAGATGTCCCGTCCCATATCGTAATAGTGCCGGACGAAAGACTCTGCGGGACGTCTATGAGTCTCTGATTCGATGACCCGCGGAATCTCAGATGCAGGTCTTTGAGCTCTTCCACGAACCTGCCGTCCACGAGCACGTCGAAAAGAAGAAGGAGCTTCGAGGCGGCCTCCCCCTGTTTGCCCGCCAAAATGTCCTCGTAAAGATACCCTGAGTAGGCCCAGAAAGACTTGTGCGGAAAAAGGAAACGGAGGTTTTCCATGAAAGGCAGGACCGATGTCGCGTTTTCCGGCTCGAACGGGTCCCCACCCAGAAGGGTAAATCCCTTGATGTGGTCGGGTTTCATCCCCTCTATGATTTCGTCCTCCGCCTCTTTGTCGAAGAGTTTCCCGTAGTTGAAGTCCCACGTCTCCGGGTTGAAGCAGTTGTGGCAGTGATTCCTGCACCCGCTCACAAAGAGCGACACCCTGACCCCGGGGCCGTTCGCTATGTCGTAAAGTTTTATGTTTCCGTAGTTCATGTTCTCTCTCGTGAAAAAATGCGCCTTACTTTCTTCGGGCGCACTCCGTCAGATCTTTGTTGTCACAGATGTAATACCCTCGCCTTGATTTCCTTGGTCTTTCCGACGTTCCAGAAGTTCTCGCCCAGATATCCGCAGGTCCTTCTCGTGACGTTCATGCGCCTCTGGTCCTTGTTGTGACACTGCGGGCATTCCCACTCGTTGTCGTCGTTTACGATTATCTCTCCGTCCCATCCGCACACCTGGCAGTAATCGCTCTTCGTGTTGAACTCGGCATACTGGATGTTGTCGTATATGAAGTGAACGACGTCCTCGAGCGCGGTGAGGTTCTGCTGCATGTTGGGTATCTCCGCGTAGGATATAGCTCCGCCGGAGGAAATCTTCTGGAACTGACTCTCGAACTTGAACTTGGAGAACGCGTCTATGTTCTCCCTGACATCCACGTGGTAGCTGTTCGTGTAGTATCCTTTGTCCGTCACGTCCTTTATCGTCCCGAACCTCTCCTTGTCAATTCTCGCGAACCTGTAGCAAAGGGATTCCGCGGGGGTCCCGTACAGGGCGAAACCTATGTTGGTCTCCTTCTTCCATTTGTCGCAGTGATCTCTCAATGACTGCATTACCTTGAGGGCGAATTCCATGCCCTCGGGGGTCGTGTGGGACACGCCCTTGACGAGCTTCGTGACCTCGTAGAGTCCGATGTATCCGAGCGATATGGAGGAATATCCGCCGAAGAGGTATTTGTCTATCTTCTCGCCCTTGTTGAGTCTCGCGATGGCCCCATACTGCCAGTGAATCGGGGACACGTCAGACGTAACGCCCAGGAGCGCGTTGTGGCGGCACATTATGGCCTCAAAGCAGAGCTGCATTCTCTCCTCAAAGATTTCCCAGAACTTGTTCTCGTCACCCTTCGCGAGAATCCCTATCTGCGGAAGGTTTATTGAGACGACGCCCTGGTTGAACCTTCCTTCGAACTTGTAGTTGCCGTCCTCGTCCTTCCAGGGAGCCAGGAACGACCTGCAGCCCATCGGCGAGAAGACATTGCCCTCGTAGTTCTCCCTCATCTTCTTGGCGGAGATGTAGTCGGGATAGAGCCTCTTCGCGGAGCACTTCACCGCGAGCTTCGTGAGATAGTCGTATTTGCCGCCCTTGAGGCAGTTGTTCTCGTCCAAAACGTATATGAGCTTGGGGAACGCGGGGGTTATGTACACTCCTACCTCGTTCTTTATCCCCTCGTAACGCTGTTTGATGATCTCCTCGATTATCATGGCGTTCTCTTCTATGTACGGGTCATTGTCGTCGAGATACATGAAGAGCGTGACGAACGGGGACTGTCCGTTGGTCGTCATGAGCGTGTTTATCTGATACTGTATCGTCTGAACGCCGGCGCGGAGCTCGTCACGGAGCCTCATGTCGACGAATTTTTTCTTGTTATCCTCGCTGACGTCCTTGCCGAACATCTCGTCGCACTGTCTTTCGTACTTCTCACGCGTGAGCCTTAAGTATTTTCCGAGGTGAGCGACGTTCACGGACTGCCCGCCGTACTGGGACGACGCGACGGCCGCGATTATCTGCGTGACTATCGTGCAGGCGACCTGGAACGACTTGGGGGACTCTATCATCTTCCCGTTCATGACCGTGCCGTTCTCAAGCATGTCCTTTATGTTTATGAGACAGCAGTTGAATATGGGCTGCACGAAATAGTCCGCGTCGTGGAAGTGTATCGCGCCCTCCTTGTGGGCCTTCGCGATGTGCTCGGGGAGAAGGACACGGTTGGTGAGGTCCTTGGACACCTCGCCGGCGATGAGGTCTCTCTGCGTCGCGGCCATACGGGCGTTCTTGTTGGAGTTCTCCTCCATGACGTCCTTGTTGGTGTTCCGGATGAGCGCGAGAATGCTGTCGTCCGTCGTGTTGGCCTTTCTTACGAGAGCCCTTTCATACCTATATAGTATATAGGCCTTCATGAGTTCGAACTTCTGCATGCGCATAAGTCTTTCCTCGACCATATCCTGTATGTCTTCCACAAGGACTCTCTGTTTGTTCATCTTCGTCAGCCAATCGGTGATTCCGTCGCAGATTCCCTCAATCTCTTCGTCCGTGATCTGATATATGTCGGCCACGGCGACGTTTGACTTTTTGATGGCGTTGAAGATTTTCGACTTGTCATAGTCTTCTACTGAAATGTTGTCTCTTTTGATGACTTTCATGGTTTAATCCCCCGAATAGTGTGCAAAGGGTATTATATTCCCCCTAAAGTGCCGTGTCAATACGTCTGTCACAAAATAAGGAATGTTTCACACTCCTATGGCACCACATCTTGTAAATTTGCACTTCGTTCCTTTATTTATAGTAGCAAAGTAAAGTATACAACATCTAAAAGCGGACCGTCAAGAAAAAAATACTATATATAGTATTTTAATTTTAAATTTTCAAACACATGTTGTGGTCAATTAGCGTGTCGGAGATGCAGAAAAAAGCCACACCTAAAGGCATGACTCTACCTCTTTGCGACTGTAAATTTGCACGTGAATTACTTCTTCTTGAGAATTACCCAGTGACCGTTTCTCTTTGCACCAACTCTCGTGATATAACCGCTGTCAGTCAGTCTTTTTAATGCACGACGAATTGTTCTTAGCGACGTCGAGGTGAGCTCAGCCAACACATCTGCTGAATAAGTATTATTGAGTTCGATAGCCACCAATATGCGTTTGTCGAGTTCGTCAACGTTGTAACTGAATTTTGAACCGTCAACGTTTTTTATTACGACACTTTCCTCATTTACAGTGCCACTTTCC
>JAJQAK010000039.1 GCA_021203845.1 Clostridia bacterium
ACGGGCTTCATCTCGTGCGCAGAACACGGGCCCACTATCACGATGAGCCTATTGTCCCTGCCCGCGAGCACATCCTCAATCTCTTTGTCCCTTTCCGCCTTGAGTTTCGCCTGCGCCGGCGTAGCCGGCATGGTCTCCTTCACTTCCTCCGGTTCAGGAATCCTAATCTCTTTTGTGAACATCTTATTGCCTTAACCCCCTATTGCTTTTCTTCATTTCGTCTTATAATTTACTGAATTTGTCGAACTTATACGCATTTTATTTGCATTAAAAAAAAATTACATTACCAAATTTGTTACATAAAATTCAGGGAAACGTCCCTCGATTATGCCGCCTCGACACCATGACCGGACATCATTTTTTTCGTGGGCATTGTCATGGGCCGCGTTCACGAAGTCCACTGACTCATGCGCCATCGCGTAAAAGCTCCTCCGCTGTGAAAGTCGAGGAAACTCACACACAGGCAACACTACATAGATTATATCTTAATCCGGTAAAATCTCAAAACCTTTTTGTACGCAATTAGTCCCACTATGCGTGACGAAGCAAAACGAATAAACCAACAATGGAACGCAACTCACATCGATCTCATACCACACATTTCTTGGCATGCCCCACAGGTCTTTTACGGATCCGCAGGACAGAGAAAGGCGCGGGACCTTAATGAGAAGCCCCGCGTCCGAAGAACTTACGAAAAAAACATTTTAATCAATCTACATTATGTGCGTCTTCTTGTCACGTTCAGGTCGCGGGAACTGTGACCGTTATGCTGTAGATATAAGCGGAACTGCCGTTCACTGGCGATATCTGAATCGTGATAAGACCCGTCTCGTCGACGCTCACGTACTGGTTGTCCTCACTCGCGCCGTAACCGGGGTACCAGTTGAAACTTACCTGTGCCCCCAGCACGGACTGTATGTAAAGTACCGTTCCGGTGTTCGTCTGAGCATCCGCGTTTCCATCACCTCTGAGTTGGAATTTTCCGCCGCTCGTGGCATCGACCTTTATGTCGAGATACCACCCTATGCATCCCTCTATAGATGTCTGCTTTACGCCGCCGGTGAACGAATAGGTCGTTGTCTCTGTGACGGTTCCGACTGACACGTTTATGTACATGAAGTAAAGAGATTTCGCACTCTCCCCCGTGTAGACCCCGAGTTTGACGGTGACCTGTCCGTCCGTGGAATTTGTGTAGCTGTACGTACTCTTGTTCTCGCTCCCGCCGCTCGTCTCCATCGTTATGGCGTTGCCCTCGCCGTCGGTCGCAGTGAGACAGTCGAGCGTGTAAGTCCCGACGCAGAGCGTGGAGCCGGGGTTGAGGATGAGACTTATCGTCGCGTCGCTCGTCATGACATAGTAACCGCCGTTCACGGAGAATCCGCCGCTCGTCCCGAGGTCGAGATAGAGCTTTTCGTCCGCATCAAGGTATCCGCTCGAGGTCACTCCGCTGCCGTAATTTGAGTTCGTGAAATCCCAGTTGGAAGACTTCGTCACGGACATATCTCTGTCCACGAGCTTGACGTAAACAGTCGTGGTCGTGTCTATGGCCGAGGTTATTACAGCCGTGTCGGAGAAAGTCGCGTCGGAGTAGACGTCGTTCACCTGGAAATCGGAAAGTCTCGCGTTGATGGCGTCGACAAGGTCGCTCACAGAAATGGAGTCCGTGGCGTAAATCGTAGCCACCGCGTTCCCGCTTCCGTCTTCGACGCTCACGGTTATGATTGTGATGCTCGTCGGATCCCATTCGATGTCATAGGATATGCCGCCGTTCGTCGTCGAGAAGATGTTGGATATTGTGTAGTTCGCGGCTTCAGTCTCCGTGAGCACCGTGCACGTTCCGTCTATGGACGAGGTAATCGCACCTTCGCCGGAGTTGTTGTACTCGACGAGATATGCGGGCGTGGGAGCGTCCCCGCTCATCGCGGTGTATCTGGGGTTCTTTCCCGACGTGCCGTACGCCGTCGTGGAGAAGCCCTCGTCGAACGAGCTGTTGAGAATTGCTATGTGCATGTTGCTTCCGGACCACGTACGCGCGACGGAGACCGTGCCTTCGACGGTGTACTGGAAGTCATCTTCCTCCTCGTCCTCGCCATTCCCAACAGCATCTTCAGCATCTTCCGCTACTCCTTCATCGCCCGTTTTGTAGTACTTCTCGAGATCTGTTATGAAGCTGCAACCGTTGAAAACGTACCCGTAGTCCACGTGAGCGCTGTCCGTGCCGCCCTTTATGGCCATGACGTATCCGCCGTTCGTCGTGCTGCCCGCACCTATCGTGTGGATTATGCAACCGTCAAAATAGCATGTCGCCGTGTTCCCGAAGATGTAGTCAGTCCTCCCTTCTATGTAGCAGTGATCGTAGTATTGTCTGCCATTTTCGGCCTCCAGCGTGTCGTGATAACCCGTGAACGTCACGTTGTAGAAGTACGACCTGTCGGCGTTGATGTACGCCGCGTCGGCCTGCGTTGAGGATGTTATCTTGAGCGCTTCGTTGTAAAGCGCGTTGGTGTTCCAATAGTTCCTGAACGTTATGTTGGCCCCTATGAAGCCCGTGGCGTTTGAGGACACCGTAACGGTCGCGCTGCCGACCGTTGAGAACGTCGTCGTGCCGGAAGGGTCGAGCACGCCGTTCATGGCGTCGTAGACTATGACGGTCTCCTCGCTGCGGGACGCGATCGCATTGCCGTTTTCATCCGTTGCAACCGTGTTGGAGCCTATGAGCGAAAGATTGGGCATGTCGATGTAAATTTTTTCCCAGTATTCGCCCGCTCCGACGTAGATGTACTTGCGCTCGGCGTCCGTCGCGCCCATGAGCTCCAAAAGCTTTATGGCGTCGTTAATCGTGGCGACGGAGATTATCCCCGTCGCGGCGTCAGCCGCGTACGTCGCCGCGTTCCCAGTGTCGCTCGTATTGTACACCTGGACTTTTGCCCTGTCGGTGGAAGACGTTATCTCCACGACATGAATTGTGTACGTGTCCGTTTTTGCGTCGCCTTCCGTCTGTCCGAGGTCTACGGAAACCGTGACGGTCTGCGCGCCTGCCGCGGCGAGTGTGGGCGTCGCCACGTTGTATTCGCTTTCTTTGAGGATGAACTCCATGTCGGCAATTCCGGTGACGCCGCATGAGCAGGTCGCGGTGACGACGATGTAATCATAATTGAACGTGTCGCCCACAAGGAACACCTGTTGCAGGTTGTGCGTGATGTATGTGCTGTTCGTGTACTCCATGGACACCGTGGTAACGTCGATCGACACCACATAATAAACGTAAATCGTGACGCTTTCCGTATACGGCGTCGAGGTTCCGGTGTCGTCTGTGTAGTTGTAAGTGACCGTGACGGTGTTCTCGCCGACGTTCAAAGTCGTGGGAACGACGATGTCGAGGTCGGAAAGGTTTATGGAGTCTTGCCTTCCGTTCTCGTAGTCGAGGGTCGCGGAGATGCCGAGGTCTATTCCTGTGATGCTCCTTCCTTTAAGAAAGTCCACCGTCGTAGTCTTGACCGTCATGCCGGTCACGGCGGACTTTTCCAAATATTCGGAAAGACATATGTTTCCGAACCTGAATGAGTTTACCGAACCGATATAGTACGTGCCGGGCGCGAGATATAAGCCCGTGTCCGCAGCGTAATCGATGTTGATCGTGCCGTCCGTAGACCACGACTTAAGCGCGGTACCGCTTTCGGTGTAAATGGTTATCGTGCCCGTGCCGGAAGAACCGTTGACGGCCTTTAAGGATATGTTGTTGTACGTACCCTTGACTGTGAAGTAAATGTTCTTCTGCTGGTTGTTGACGCAGTATACGCCGTCGTTCGTGAAGTTGCTGTTGGAGTTCTCGAAGTAGACGCCCGTCCCGAACGTGAACTTCCCGACTACCGTATCTCCCGTTGTCTTGTAGCTGTTCCCGGACCCGCCGGCCATCGCGAGAGCCGTTTCGAGGTCGGCGTACGAGTCAACCCATTCGTAATTCGGGTCTTCTTCAAACTCGGTGTCTCCCGAAGCACCTCCGCCGGTCGTACCGCCGGCAGACACAGCCTCCGCACCAAAAAGCCACAGACTCTCCGCCTGGGCAGCCCCGCTCGACGTCAACGAGCTGTTCGATGCTCCTATTTTCACGACATCTCCGGCTTCAAGCTCCAATACCAAACATATGACAGTAGCTCTGCTGGACACATTGTATGAAACCGCCTCGCCCCCGTTCACCGAATAATAGATCACTCCCGTGGGATGAACGCTGTAGCTGTTATTCGCCATCGTCAGATATACATATACAGTGGCATCCGCAAGTGCTTTCACCTCAATGATGTCGTCGTTGGACTGAGCAGTGACGGAGTTGTCGTTATTTACCGTCGGCGTAAGGCTAATCCCGCTCAAAAGTCCCTGATCGGGGTTATGAGTTACCCCGCTTATATCTGTGAACGTAACGGCGGAGCCAGACTTTTGTATGTTGCCGTAGCTCCCTCCAATGGAATACTTCATGCTCCCCACAGTGGTGAGTTCAAAAAGCGAGTTTGATACGACTTTTGCCCCCGCGGAATACTGCGTCGTATCCGCGGTCGCCGCGTCCGCGGTCATGGGAACTATGAAGCTTTCTATCTGATTTTCTTCCCCTCTTTCTACGACAGTAACCGTGCAGGTCGCTTCTTTCCCTCCGGCCCTCACGGTTATGATCGCCGTGCCTACGCCTTCAGCTATGACGGTAGCGCCGTTTCCGCTCTCTTCAACTCTGGCGACCGTATCATCAGATGTGGTCCACTCGTAAGTCCCCGTAAAGTTTCCTATCGTCATTTCTACGGTGGCCGTGAGATAGTCCGTCTCCTCCACATAAAGGGAAAGAGATGTCTTGTCGAGAGTCACACCGCGAACCTCGGGCGTGACGTCGTCGGGATCCATAATTTTAATCTCAATCGTGAAAATTCTGATGTTTTTGGACCATGTGAGATACAAAGTCTCGTTCGCGGATATGACCTCCCCGTACTCGAGAGTTTGGTAGTCCTCCTTGCCGGAAGACGTAACCGATTTGATTCCGGAAGAAGTGCTCTTATTGTTATTCACATAGAGTGTCCTCAGGTCCCCGTCGTCTCCGTTCGTGCTCATCCTGACGGTGATTGAAACGTAGAGGCCTTCAAAAGCGGAAAGATCTATGGCAAAGTTGCTGCTTGCCCCCGCGGTGAAAAGCGCGCCCGCGTTTTCGCTGTTGATTGTGTTGTTTCCGCTCGAATGGGTTGTGTACTTGACAATTCCCGTGGTGTATGAGGTACTTGTGCCAAGGGTGTACATCACACCGCCTGCATTGTTGTCCGTGGGGGTGAGTCCCTCAACAAGCCATCCGTATGTCGTGGCATCGGAGAAGTCGAAATAATACTCCTTCTGAACGTTTGTCACGGTGGCGTTGCATTCCGCGGAAATCGTCGTCCCGCCAACGGTCACGGTTATCTTCACGCTTCCTTCCGTTTCACCGGCGGTTATGGTAAGTATTCCGTTCGCAACATTCGCGGTGACGAGGTCTTCAGGCTCGCAGGAAGCGGACGCCGTGTAGTCGTCCGTGGTTTTGCCGTTGTCGAGCTTGACGGTGACATCGACTGTCGCAGTCTCACTTGTTCCAAGGGTGACGGAAGTTTTGGATAGAGTGATTTCTGCTATCTCGGGTTCTTTGACCGTGACAGTGCATTCTTTCGTGATGCCGCCGGCGGTGACCGTAATCTTCGTTTCGCCCGTATCAACGCCGGTCACGGTGATTACGTTTCCACTCGTCGCGATGGTGGCGATTGAATCATCTTCAATTTTTGCTTCGAAGTCCGTCGAAGATTCTCCGCTTGTCATTTTCACGGTGACAATCAACGTACTCGTACCTTCCTCGGCAACAACAATGGCTTCCTCGGAAAGCTCGAGGGTAGCAATCGAATCTTCTCTAACGGTGACTGTACAGGTGGCCGGCTTTTTATCCCCTTCCGCCCCCACGGTCACGGTTATCGTCGCCGTGCCGGCGCCTACCGCGGTGACCGTGCAGGAACCGTTTTCGCCCTTTGTGACAGTGGCAACCGCAGTATCGGAAGACTCCCACTCATAGTCACCCGTGTACGTCGTGCCTCCGGTGACGGTGAGAGACGCCGATACCGTTCCACTTTGACCGACGTAAAGGTCCAACTTGGTAGGTTCTATGGACACCGTCTCAACGTTCTTCGTTCCCGACGAAGTGCTCGAGTCGATCACGGTCACGTCGCACCTGACGGAATAGCTCCCCGCGGTGACGGTGATGCTAGCTTGGCCCGCCGATATACCCTTGATCATGCAAGAGTTGCCGTTCGTCATTATCTCGATGGCATCACCGTCCTTGGTCCACACGTAATTGCCCGTGTAGACGCCGCCGTCTTTCTCGGTAGCCGTCGCCGTTATCGTGTGGGTCTCACCGACGGAGATGGTGACAGAAGTCTCGTCGATGTCGATTGACCCGCTGGACTTGCCGCCACTGCACGCCGTCACCCCGAATACGAGGCACACGCAGGCTATACAGGTAAAAAGAGCAATCATAAACAAGCGCAGATGCTTGGTAGAACTCTTCATAAATTTCCTCCGTATCATATTCCGGAAGACATGACGGGAAGGCCCCGTCGTGCGTCCCGACAAATTTTGCGACGCCTGTCTGATAT
>JAJQAK010000040.1 GCA_021203845.1 Clostridia bacterium
AAGTGCGATAAGCAATTGTCCTGGGAACAATCCCGAAGAGACAACTTAATAGAAAAATAAATCGCAGGGTAACTCCCTGCGTTTCTTTTTGCAAAAATCCCGCGCCGTCCCTCCAGCTAAGCGCACTCGTAAAAAGCCCCCGAACACGCGGGGGGGGGTCCTATTTGAGCTCCTGCAGATCGTCGAGGTTGCGCGAAAATCCCTCCATGAGGTTCTCCATGAAGTATTTGACCTCCGGAATGTTTCTTCCGCGAAGGTCCTCCTCTATGGACGCTCTCGCGCCGGCGAACTCGCCGTTACCGCAGCGAATTTCTTCATAGCATTTGACGAGTGCCGCGAGCCTGTCGGCCGCCTTCATGAGTTTGTACTCGTATGAAGATGTGTCGGGTTTCATGAAAGGCGAAATCTCCTCTTTCATCTCCGCGGGAAGAACGCCGAGGAGCATGTCGCACGCCCCCGCCTCTATGTCCTTGTACGCGCCCTTTATGCTGCCGTTGTAGTATTTTATGGGCGTGGGGAGGTCCCCCGTAACCACCTCGCTGCACTCGTGGTAGAGCGCGTAAAGCACGCACTTCTCCGTGTCGACGTCGCCGCTGAAGTATCTGTGGTTTATCACCGCGAGGGCGTGAGCGAACATCGTGACCTGCTGGGAGTGCTCCATTATGTTCTCCTCGTCGACGGAGCGCATGAGCTGCCAGCGTTTTATGTATTTCATCCTGTCGGTGTACGCGTAAAAATCGTATCTCATATATTGTTCCTCCCCGGTCACAGAAACGCGAGAACGTCTATGAGGATCGCGAGTCCTATGACCAAAACAAACCCTACCGTGTTTATGACGAACTCGACCTTTCTGGGAATTTTCTTTTTCGATATCCACTCTATTATGCAGAAGACGACCCCGCTGCCGTCAAGCGACGGGATTGGCAGAAGGTTGAAAACGGCGAGATTCACGCCGAGGTAGGCGCAGACCATGAGAAACCCGGCCCAGCTTTCCACTGCGGCGCCACCCGAGACGCTCTCTATGGAACTGGGACCTTCGAGAGACCCGAAGCCGAGCTTTCCGGTGAAAAGCTCCCCCACGAGTTTGAAAAGCGCGCCCGAAAGCCTGTTGGAATAGGCGAAGCTTTGGCCCACCGACTTCGCCGCGCCCATCTTCCAGTACGTCGAGCCTATCTCATCAATCCCGAGCGCGTCCCAGAGCTTGTAAAGCTCCGTGGAGTTAGAGACGTCGCAGTCGGAGTAGAGAAAGATGGATTTTTCGTGAATGTCCCCTCCGTTTAAGACGGTGACGTTCACCCAGTCGCCCTGTTTTTTGCCGTTGAGTACCGAGACGAGATCCGTCGCGACAAATATGTTCTTCCCTCCGACCTTTATTATTGTGTCTCCGTCTTCCAAAACGTGTTCGGCGAAGGCATCGTTCCCTTCAATCAGCGGCACGGCCGTCGTGACGTAGTAACAGCACCTCCCACAGGCAAGGAACATGACTATGATGATAATTATGGCAAGCACGTAGTTCACGAAGACGCCGGAAAGAAGCAGGATGATCCTCTTCCAGGGGGCTTTGTCCGAGTAGGCGACAGCCGTGTCTTCCGCCGCGGGCAAAGCAACTTCCTTCGCGCCGGCATCCGCGGGGTCGGCATTCTCCGCTACCTCACCCGCGACGTCCTCCGTCTCCGCTCCTTTCATCTTCTTTTTCTCGGCCTTTTCCCCGTCGTAGAACGAGCAGTACCCGCCGAGAGGGATAAGTCTTAAGGAAAAGAGCCCGCTTAAGCGGTTCTTTTTCTTTATCACGGCCGGGCCGAAGCCCACGGCGAACTCCTCCACCTTGAACCCCAAAATCTTTCCCGCTGCGAAATGTCCCGCCTCGTGGACGGTTATCATCACGAGAAGGACGGCTATCGCGACTAGAAGCGACCATATGATGTTCCATGTCGAAGAAGCTGCCAAAAGCAAGTACGCACCCTCCTCTATTTTTTATGCGATAGCCGTGCGACGGCGTGCCATGCCGACGTCCGTGCGAGCTCGTCTGCGGCGCAGAGTATTTTGTAGGACACATCCGGGCGCATCACCATGAACGATGAAACCGCGGTCTCCTCCACGGCATAAATGTCCGTGTATCCGATTTCTCCCCGCAGGAAAGCTTCCACGGCGACTTCGGACGCCGCGTTGAGGATTGTGGGGAGCACCCCGCCCTCCCTCATGCATTTCATCGCGAGGTCGAAGCACGGATACATGCCCTCCTCCAGCGGACGGAAGTCGAGCGACAAGGCATCGGAAAAGTCGAGAGACTTTTCTTTTCTTTCCAAAATTTCCGGCCACGACAGAGCCTTCGTTATGCAAAGCTCCATGTCCGGCCTCGCCATCTGCGCGAGACATGAGCCGTCGTCGAACTCGACCATGGAGTGCACGACGCTCTGCGGATGGAGAACGGCCGTAATTTTGTCGTACGACGCGCCGAAAAGCCAGTGTGCCTCCGCCGCTTCGTAAGCCTTGTTGAGAAGGGTCGCGCTGTCCACGGTAATCTTTCCGCCCATATTCCACGTGGGATGTTTCAAAGCCTCCTCCGGGGTGACGTCCGAAAGAGACGAAAAGCTCCTTCCGAGAAATGGACCTCCGCTGGCGGTTAAAATTAACCTCTTAAATCTCGCATCGGTGTCGTATCCGAGGCACTGCCATATCGCGGAGTGCTCGCTGTCGACGGGGACAATCTGTCCTTTTTTTGCGAGGGGCATCACGAGCTCTCCCCCGCAGACGAGGGTTTCCTTGTTGGCGAGAGCGAGCCTTTTCCCCGCCCTTACCGCTTCAAGCGAGTATTCAAGGCCCGCGAACCCGGGGCACGCCACGACTACCGTGTCAACAAAGTCCAGCCGGCAAAGCGCCGGCGCGTCATCGCGGCCGTTTTTTGAATCTTCCGTGCACACGCTGCGGGAGGGCGCGAACTTTTCGCACTGCTCCTCGAAAGGTCTTGTCCGTCTCCGGGCGCAGAGCGCTTCAATTTTGAATTTGTCGGGGTGCTTTTCGCAAACGGAAAGGACCTGTCTGCCTATCGACCCCGTGGAACCTATCAGGGCGATGCGATTCACCGCGAAACCCTCCTATTCGGCGGAACGCGCCGCCTTTCACACATTATATAAATAAGGTAAGAAGAAAGAACATGAGATAGACGACGGGCGAGACGAACAGCATGCTGTCGAATCTGTCGAGAACGCCCCCGTGCCCCGGGAGGAGTTTCCCCATGTCCTTTATGCCGCATTTGCGCTTTATCGCGCTCTCGAAAAGATCCCCGAGCTGGACTATGAAGCCCATGACGACGGAGAAAAGGATCATCGTCGCCACGGCGGGAAACGACCACGAATAGGTCAAGGCGCCGAGCCAGTAAGAAAACGCGTAGTAGCATACGACGCCGCCCGCGACCGCGCCTATGAGTCCGCCGATTCCGCCCACGAGCGTTTTGTTGGGGCTGACCCTGGGTGCCATCTTCCTGGGAAACTTCTTATGAAGCGCCATCCCTAAAAGATAAGCGCAGGAGTCCGTGAACATGACCTCCACGAATATGAAGATTATGGCGAAAACGGAGTTGTCGCCGATGTGATTGAGCGCGGAAAGGCAAAGCGGCAAAACCCCGCAGTAGATCATCGCGAGGAATGTGTAGCCGAGAGAGGACATCGACGCCTTGTCGAAGCTCGCGACGAAGGAAAACGCCGCGACGATGGCGCAGAGCCCGAAAAGAATCAGCGACGCGAAAACGGGGGCGTACTGCGGGACGAGCCCCGCGGGATCTCTCAGATACGCGAGCACGGCGTATAGTGGTATCGCGGCCGCACAGTAAAAAAACGTCACCACCTTCTGCGGACCCGTGAAGACCTTGCACGCGCGTATGAGCTCGAAACATCCGAGCACGGCGATGGCGCAAAAAAGCACGTCGAAACCTATGGCGCCCCAGTCGGGAACCAGCCACTTCAGTACGACGAGCCCTATGAACACCGCGACGTAGCACACGCCGGTTATTGTCCTTGTCTTCATTTGTCCCCCTTCTTGAGCCTCCCGTATCTTCTGTCCCTCCGTCCGTAGGCCTCGATGGCCCTGTCGAACTCCTTCTCGTCGAAGTCGGGAAAATAAACGTCGGTGAAATAGTACTCGGAGTACGCGCCCTGCCACAAAAGGAAGTTGGAGACCCTAACCTCCCCGCCCGTACGGATGACAAGATCCGGGTCGGGAAGTCCCTCCGTATCCAAAAGAGAGGAAAATGATTTCTCATCGACCTTCTCGCCATCTTCCACTGCCCTGTTCACGGCCCTCACTATCTCGTCCCTTCCGCCGTAGTTCACGGCTATGGTGAAAACGAGTTTGTTTTGCGTCGCGGTATCCCTCTCCGCCTTCTCCATGAGCTCCCTTATGTCATCGGGGAAAACGGATACGTCGCCTATCACCCTTATCCTCGCGCCGTACTCCTTTATCTCAGGAATGTAGTCGGAAAAATACCTTCTTAAAAGATCTATGAGAAAATCCACCTCGGCTTTGGGCCGCGACATGTTCTCCGTGGACAGCGCATAAACGGTGAGGTATTTGATCCCCACCGTGGCGGCATGAATTGCGATTTTTCTGAGTGCGGTCATCCCCGCCGCGTGACCCGCCGAACGGGGAAGAAGCCTCTTTTTCGCCCAGCGCCCGTTGCCGTCCATGATTATGGCGACGGACGAAGGAATCTTTCCTTCCGTGTCCATGTCAAACGGTCATGAGGTCCTTTTCCTTCGCGGCGACCTCTTCGTCTATTTTTGCGATCGCGTCGGTGACTTTCTTTTCCACTTCCTTTTCGTACACGGAGTACTCGTCCTCCGAGATCTCCTTGTCTGTCTTGAGCTTTTTGAACTGCTCCAAAATCTCGCGCCTCACGTTCCTCGAGGCGACCTTCGCGTCCTCGCCCATCTTCTTGGTCTTTTTGGTAAGCTCTATTCTCCTCTCCTCGGTGAGCTCGGGGAAAACGAGCCTTATAACCTTGCCGTCGTTCGTGGGGGTTATCCCTACGTCGGAGGCGAGGACGGCGCGCTCGACGCTTTTGAGCTGCGACGCGTCCCAGGGGGTTATGACGAGGCATTTCCCTTCCTGGACGGACACGTTGCTCATCTGGTTTATCGGCGTGTCCACGCCGTAGTAGTTCACGGTGACCTTGTCGAGGACGTGCGGGTTGGCCCTGCCGGCGCGGATGCCCTGGTATTCCTCCTTGAGGACGCTCAGGGTCTTCCCGAGTTTGTCATCGAGCTCCATTATTATGAGGTCAAGTTCTTCTTTTTCCATGATGTTCTCCTTCAGTTGTTGTCTATGACCGTCCCCATGGTCTCGCCGCACACGACGCGGACTATGGAGTTCTCCTCGTCCAGCCCGAATGCCACGACGGGGATGTTGTTTTCCATGCACATGGTCGCGGCCGTCGCATCCATGGCCTTTATGTCGTCCTTTATTATGTCGAGATAGTTTATGTGCCCGTACTTCTTCGCGTCCGGGTTGGTCCTCGGGTCCGAATCGTATATGCCGTCTATGTTTTTTGCCATCATGAGAAGGTCCGCCTGGATTTCGCAGGCTCTGAGCGCCGCGGCCGTGTCCGTGGAGCAGTAAGGGTTCCCCGTGCCGCACGCCATGATGACTATCCTTCCCTTCTCGAAGTGGTTTATCGCCTTCCTTAAAATATACGGCTCGGCGACGTTCGTCATCGTGAGTGCCGTCTGCACCCTCGTCGACACGCCCTTCTTTTCGAGGGCGTCCATCATCGCCAAGGAGTTCATGACCGTGGCGAGCATACCCATGTGGTCGGCCGTCGTCCTGTCCATGTTCTTGCCGTCTCTTCCGCGCCAGAAGTTTCCCCCGCCTATGACGAGACCTATCTGGACGCCCATGCCGTGCACTTCGGCGAGCTGGTCCACGACCTTGGCTATGACGTTCTCGTTGAGCCCGTGTCCCTCGGGCCCCGCGAGGGCCTCGCCGGAAAGTTTTATGAGTATTCGCCCGTATTTTGGATCCATAAGTCCTCCGCTTTTCGCTTGATTCCAAAAGATTATAGCATACGGCGAGACAAAACACAATACATAAACGGGATTTTTACGTCCGACAAAAAGGCAAGGAAGACCGTATTCCCCGCGTTCCCCCGCCGCCGCCTTTTTGGATGCGTCACGAACTGGCAAGGGGCGGCATGTCCCCGTATTCGCGTTTCATGGCTTCCATCGTCACGACCGCCGAACCCGCAAGCGTCTGCGCCGCTTATAAGCTTTTCGCGGGACACGGCAACTCTTAGCTCGCTCTCGTCGAGCTCCCACGACTTCGCGGCTTCGCAGAAGGCGAGGAGTCCGTTAAATGGCGTATTGACAATCACTCCATTGTCCCAGAGCTCGTCGCAGGACAGGTCTATGTCGTCGTTCCAGACTATTCCGAAACCCCCGACGTCCGCGTACACGCCGTAAAACTCTTCCGACCTATCCAAAGGCTTATACATGGGTTGTTATTTCATAAGTGGCTTCATGTCGTATATCTTGGTGACGCCCTCGACAAATCGAATGCAAAGCCTGTAATCCGCAAGCGGATAAACGTTTCTTACTCTGTGGAACAT
>JAJQAK010000005.1 GCA_021203845.1 Clostridia bacterium
GCACCAAAATTCGGGGGTTTTGTATAAGGACTCTCGAATTTTTGTTAGAATTTGGGACATATTTGGGACATAAATTCGTCCCGATTTAGCCCGTTTTAGTGCCAAATCCCATATTTTTTGTTAATTTCCGGTCAGATTTTGTTACTTTGTGAATTTATCACAGTTCGTAGTCGTACTTTTCCATTTCTTTCAGCAGGAATTCGTCCGGAAAGTCCGTGTAACCTCTGTCAACTCTGGAGGCTTTGCAGTCCTGGTCTGACTCGTGGCCGTCAATCTTCATTATGACTTCGGTGTTTATTCCGCACTCCTTCGCCCGTGTGATGAACGTGTATCTCAACTCGTGTACGTGCCTTGTAGGGTACAGTCTTTTGATCACGTCCCTCAGCGTTTCTTTGCATGTGTTTGCGGCGTTCTCAAGGTCTATGTAGGGCAAGAGTTTTCTCATCATCGGAGAGATGGGAATCTTTCTTTGTACGTCTGCGTAGCCCTTTCTCGTTTTTTCCGAGATGCAGTAGATGAACTTGTCGTCATATGTCATGCTTCTGAGTTCGCCAAGCCGCATCCCGGTGTAGAGGAGCACGCCTATTCCGGAGGCACCTTTGGTTTTCGGGTGCGCTTTGCAGTAGTCCACGATTACCTTTTCTTGTTCCCTTGTAAAGGCATTTCCGGTTTTTACCTCGTAATGAGGTAAAACAACCTTGGTCATAGGGTCTTTTATCCCCAGGTCTTCTACTGCCAGGTCAAAGATTGCTCCGAGCATTTGCTTGCACTTTTCCGCCGTACGATTTCTGCCGTCATTGACAAGTACGTTCAGAAAATCCTGTATGTCGCTTCTGGTGATCTCATCGATTCTCATGTCGCCTAAAACGGGATAGACAGTCGCGTTCAGCATATCCCTGTAGGAGTCGTAGGTTATTTTTTTAACCACGGGCTCCTTGTATTTTAGCCAGGTCACTCCGAATTCCTTCAGGGTGGGAAGTTTGCTTTTCCCACCAGTGGGACCAGCGCAAAGCGCGTCGAGGAATTTCTTCTTTGCTGTCTCGAGGTTCACGGACGCAACTTCAATGCTGTATCCGTCTCTGTGGTATCTTATATGATACATCCCTCGATAGAAACGATAGTTTACGACTCTCTCATTGATTATCAAGAGTCTTTTTACGTTTTCGGGCATTTGTTCAATCTCCTTATTGGAAAACTGAATTTTGCCTATATTGCCGTTATCCTTTTGTGCCGGACCAGAGCTTACGAGCTTTCTCAGCATCTTCAAAGAGATAGTGTCAGATGCGGCTTTGTATACTGCCTGAATTGCCTGGTCTCTTTTGTCTTCGTCCGGTACGTATTGAAGACATTCTTGCAATAGTTTTATTTCTTTGTCTGTCATCACTCTCCTTTTTTGGATTTTGTCCGATATCCGGACCCCCTTATTCTACTTTTATTTTTTCGTTACATCAATCCGTTTTCGGGGTTGCCCCGAGTTTTTTTTCGCCAGAAAGAAGTTTTCCGTAAACGCTAGATGAAAAGTGAAACTATCTCCAAGACCAAGGTCACAACAAGTGCGATGGTCGATGTGAGCCTCAACCCGGTTTGGAATTTTTTCTCGTTTCCGATCTCTTTTCGCTGCTTCTTCACATCCTTTAAAAGAGCTTCCGTCTCCGCCTTTACCTGGGTCACGGGCCCCTTCAGTTCGCTCTCAAGGAATTTTGTGAGATCACTTCCCGTAGTAGTAATCGTCGTGCGAAGGTCGCTTGAAATTTGACTTTTGAAGTTCCTCTCGTCCGCAAGTGTCGTTTTCAGCTCCGCTCTTGACTCGCTCGAGTCCGTCAGGGCGTCGTCCAGCATTTTCTTGTTCTTGGCTACGCTCGCGTCCACCTGCGATTTCAGCTCCGACATTTTCCTGTCTATGAGATTCGTCTCCTCGGTCTTGAACTTTTCCTGATCCTTCTTGATTTGCTGTACGGTTTCCTTGGCTTCCCACAGGGTTTTCCTGTCTTCTTCCTTTATCCATTGGAGAGTGTCCTCCAGGGCGACAACCGTCGCCTTCAGGGTTCCCTCCCTCGCCGTCGTTGAGATAAGATCTGATTGCTGCTGTATCCGTGACGGCTTGGCCGGAAATTCGGTAGAGCCCGTCGAGCTGTCGTAGTCCTTCTTCTGCTCTTGCGATTCCTTCATGTAAGGATTGGGGAGCGGCTTCGGGCTGTGTCCTGTTTCGTCCGTTAATTGCATCTATGATTGCCTCCTTTGTGAAGTCTGCGCCCAGGGTTCCGCCCCTGACCGCTTGTTTTGCCTCGGGATGGAGATAGCTGAAGTCTTTCCCATCCCTTACGATTTGTATTTTGTACCTTTCTACTTTTGCCTTGTAGTCTTCCAGCGAGACGGCTTCGTTCATCGCTTCAGTGATGACTTCTCTGATTTGCTCATTTCGGGGTTTCTTTCCTTTTCTCATCATCTGAATCTCTTTGTTCGACCTTTTGACCCGAGGCTTTTTCCGGAAGTTGAGAGACGAGAGTCCGTACTTCTTTCCTATCTCGTTCGCGCTGTCCTTTACGGCCGCGTACTCCTCGTTCCGGAGATTTATCTTCTTGCCCGTCAGAGAGCTTACCGCGTTGACCACCATGTGAGCATGAACGACGCCGTTGTCCTTGTGGATCCCTATCACGCACTGATATTCGGAAAAATGTTTTTCGACCATTTCCGTCGCGAAGTCCATCATCGCCTCCGGGGTGATGTTGTCCTTGGGGTCCGGACTCAGTTTGAAGTGGTAGTATTTTCTGGCGTCGTAACCGGTGTCCTTGTCGAAGTATTCCGCGATGTCCTTGAACTGCTTCTCGTAGTCGTCGATTGTGTCGCCGAAAAGATTTATCGTCTTGACCGCTATGGCCTTGTCTTTCCTCGTCACGTAGTTGAGAGCTTCTCGCGGGGTCGCCTTGCTGGAGTCCATTTTGAACAAGGGCATTATGTAGGCCTCCCCATTCCAAGAATTTTGTCGAATGCGTTTCTGCAGTCGACGATGCAGGGGCTGAGAGCCTGCAACGCGTCGTTCACGTCATCGTCGATATAACGTTCGTTGACGTATTTACGGAGTATGTTCAGGCTCGTTGCGACCTGGTTGAGGTTCGTTCCGATTTTCTGAAGATTGTGCGCAATCTCCGGTCCGCCCTCGATGACTACAGCGGGTTTGTCAGAAGCTGTCTTCCTGCACACGATGGCGTTGTCGTCCAAGGCTCTGCGAAGGAAGTAATCCTGTTTCGTGAGACCCGAGAGTTTGATTTTCTCGAGCAGCCTTTCGTTTTCTTCTTCGCTTACGCAAAAGGTGCAGGCAATGGGTCTTGTTCGTTTATACTTTTTATCCATGGAATATAATCCTCCTGTTTTTAAAAGGGTCCTAGGGGAAATTTGTTCCCCTAGCAAGGCTGGTCTGCCCCGGCAGACCGAGCCTTGCTATAAGCCTGACAGACGGATCACGGAAGGGAAAGGCCTTTTTTCTGGACTGGAATCAGATATTGCGGTTTGAAACAGTGTTTTATAGGACAATCTTCCATAATATGTCTTTTATCCTCGCTCTTTTTCATGTTCGGTTGTTTCAATATGGACAGGCAGGTCGGGAGGTCCGCTAGCGGAGCGGCGATGGTTTGCATGGGAAGCTGCGTTTTCGCGTGTTTCGTTTCGTAACCCCTGCCATTCCGATTTTTGTAGTCGGGTCCGGGAATTTTATCCCGGGATTCCGTTTTTCCTCCGAGCCCTGCCATTCCATTTCGATACATATCCAAAGTCTCCTTTTCTTTCCGAATTGACCCTCGGCGGACCGTCCGTCGAATTTTTCGCCTCTCTATCCCTCGTAATTTCCTCACATAAGATGTTTAAAAGTGAACTGCCGGGAATGAGCCGCGGCGGGCGGGTCGATGTGGATTTTCCGGACCCACGCCGCGAGCATGCGTTGCATTTTGCAATGCCTGTTCCTTTGACCCGGAGGGGTGGCAGACGGAATTTATCCGTTGCGCTTTCCCCGCGGCTCTGCTTCGGCTGTTTCGTTTTGGTCACATTCCCAAACCTCTTCATGTGTTTTTTTTCTGCGCGGCGGGCGGTCGTCGGGTGTCATCCTTACGGATTTTGTGTCAGGCCTTCTATTCCCATCTGCTGGTTTTGGAACATTCTGTCGTCGTACTTCCCTGCCTCGATGTCGTCATAGAACCTGTCAATCCAGCTGAGGAAGTGAGTGAACGGCTTTGTCTGCAGGAAGCCCGGGCTTTTCTCAAAACGCGTCCAGAGCACATTCACGCTCTTTCCGCGAAGGAACTCTTCGATCGTTTTCCCTACCAGGTCGCATTTCACATTGAAATGCTCACAAAACTCTTGCAGGGCTTTTTTTTGTGATTCGGCCGCGAGCTTGTCTTCAGGTTCGGCCCCTGATTTTTCCGCCAGGACAGGTTTCTGTTCGGTGGCGGGAGTGGCGACAGGCCTGACTTCCGGCGTGTTATTTTCCGGAATCGTCGGCTTCGGGGTCACTGGTTTTTCCAGGGTGCTCCGTCCGGTCTCGGCCTTGTGCTCTGGGCTGGGCTCCGACCGGACAACGGGAGCAGCGATAGGCCTGACTTCCGGCTTGTTTTCCAGTGTGTTGTTTTTCGGAATCGCCGGCCTCGGCGTCACTGGTTTCTCCAAGGGACTCCGCTTGGTCTCGGCCTTGTGCTCCGGGACGGGCTCCAACCGGGCGGTCGGAGCAGTTGCGGGAGTGGCGACGGGAGTAGTAGCGGTGGGCTTGACCACCGAAAGGTCTTCCGGGGAACGCTTTTCCGAAGCCGGAGGCTTCGGCGACGTGGTTTTTTCCACGTTGTGCCGCGCGGTCGGCTCCTGCTTTTTCGCTGGCGACGTCTCGGGCTCGTCCGATTCGATGAGGGCGAGGGCGGAATCGGTGACCCGGATGGTTGTTCCCGCGGGCCCGTTGTCGTAGCGAATCAGTCCGTTTTGAACCAACCACTCGCGCGCCCTGTAGAACGAGGTGCGGGAGAATCCGAGGTCCTCGATTATACCGCCGTAGCTCATGTGCTCGTCGGAGATGCCGTCTTTGTTTCCGTAGACGGCGGCGAAGGTCAGAAGTCTGGAGCTTTTGAGATGAAGCCTTTTCGTCATCCAGCCGTAGACCTTTATGAAATCACTTTTTTCTTTTCTGATAATTCTATCCTCCTTTTTGCTATTTTTTTTGTTAAGTGTTACAGAAGGATACTTTCAAGAAGTGTCGGAAAAGATTTCCATAAAAATCACCTCCTTTAATGCGACGCGAAGGTATTACACACTTGACAATGCACGAATATAGATATATGATAAGTGTAATAGGTTCACAGCATCTCTATGTGGCTCTATCATATACCTTTATGGAACATTTTGCAACTATAAAAACATAACTTATCGGTATAAAAGCATATTATAAGCCTATATAGATTTATATATAAAATTTATATGTGATGTGTGTTCCAAATATATCCTCTTTTTCGATGGCTCGAGATACGAAAGTTTGCCGTAAGGCTGTATATATAACGATTGTCACAGTTCTGACGGAAGGGTAATCATGAAAGTGAATTATTTTACACAAAAAGATTTAGCTTTCACAAGAAATCTATCATCTTGTAAGAATGTAATTTTCAATCTTCGCTACAGCGATATTACAAAGATGACGGACATACTGCAGCCTACAATGTCTTCATATGACGCTGACAATGTTTTTACTTCTCCTTATTTGAAGACAGCAAAGAGAATCGCCGATATGTATTGCACAACCATAGAACGCCTTTGCTCGTATGATATTTGGTTTAACGTTGAGGACGTTCTCGATATGTTGATAAAATTTATAAAACGGGCTGAAGGCGTATATTATATTGACGAGGTTCAAGAGAGGGTATTTCTCGAGATTGATAAAAGAACCAGTATTACGGAAAACAATGTGTATGAGATTTTATGTGATGATTTCAGGCGTGTAATTAAAGAATTCTTTAGAGAATTGGAAAGAATTTACTATATAGAAGAAGATGAAGAGATAACAAAAATCTTCACCGCGAACTATAAGTATCTAATGTCGGTGTGTCCTGTTTCGTATAGAAAAGTCAGCGAGGTTTGTAAGATAGGCATCGGAACTCTTACGAGATTGAAACAGGGGGCAGAGCCTAATGTGTCCGTTTTAGTAAGACTTGCCGACTTCTTCGGTGTTACAATTTCTCAACTTATAACGCCCAACCCGGAGTTTGACCTTGTCAAAATTGTTGGCGAATCATATACAAAGACAAAATTGACCGATAAAGAGGACCCGGTTCCGGAAAGTGAAATCAGAAATTTGACGACAAGAAGAGTTAATTATATGGAAAAAGACAAAGCAAAAGATTTTGCAATGAAGTACATAAATCAAATCAGAATGATTGGGTCATAATTACTTGTGGTCAACCTGGGAAGTTGGAAAAGGGAAAAAATAATATCGAGGAGACAAAAGTGACTGATACCGAACAGAGACAGGCAGCCAAGAACTTTGCCGAGTTTTGGAAAGGCAAAGGATACGAGAAAGGAGAGAGCCAGACATTCTGGACCTCTCTTTTGAGGGACGTATTCGGTATCGC
>JAJQAK010000190.1 GCA_021203845.1 Clostridia bacterium
TATCAGATGTATCATGAAAACCGGCAGATTCTCATTCTAATCTGTCGGCTTGACTATATTATTTCAGCTATTTTCTAATACCAAACTCTTTAAGAAACGCCTCAATTCTGTCCACGGCCTCAATGAGCTGTTCCATGGACGTCGCGTACGAGCATCTCACATGATTTCTGCCCGCCGCGCCGAAGGCCGCGCCAGGAACCACGGCGACTTTTTTTGACGCTAAAAGCTCGCTCGCAAATCTCTCTCCGTCCATCCCGGTCGCCTCGACGCTCGGAAAGACGTAGAATGCTCCTCTCGGCTGAAAGCACGTGAGCCCGAGGTCGTTGAAGGAGTTCACGAGAAACCTCGCTCTCCTCTCGTATTCGTGGTGCATGTCCTCGACTTCCGTGAAGTTGTCCGCGAAACCCTCCTTCATGGCGGTTATTGCGGCGTACTGGCTCACGCTCGGAGCGCACAGTATGGAGTACTGGTGGATTTTGAAGATCGCTTCGTCTATCTCCGGAGGCGCGCACACGTACCCCACTCTCCAGCCCGTCATCGCGAAGGCCTTGGAAAACCCGGAGATGAGGACCGTCCTTTTCGCCATGTCGCCTATGGAGGCTATCGAACAGTGTTTTCTTCCGTACGTGAGCTCGGCGTATATCTCGTCGGATATGACGAGAAGGTCGTGTTTTTCTATCACGGGGATTATCGCCTCGAGCTGTTCCTTCGTCATTATACCGCCCGTGGGATTGTTGGGGAAGGCGAGAATCAGCCCCTTCGTTTTGGGCGTGATGACGCCCTCGAGCATTTCGGGGGTCAGTATGAACTCGTTTTCCGCGATGCAGTTCACGGCCACGGGCGTGCCTCCCGCCATGGTGACGAGCGGGGCGTACGACACGTACCCGGGGTCGGGTACCAGAATCTCGTCTCCCGGCTCGCAAACCGCGCGGAGCACGATGTCAATCCCCTCGCTGGCGCCCACGGTGACGAGGGTCCGGTCCGGCGAATACTTCACGCCGAACCTTTCGTCCAGATACCTGCAGACAAGCTCGCGGAGCTTGGGGATGCCGCGGTTTCCGGTGTACTGCGTGTATCCCTTTTTTATGGACTGTATGGCGGAGTCCCTTATGTCCCAGGGCGTGATGAAGTCTGGCTCGCCCACGCCGAGGGAGATGGCGTCATCCATGTCGTGAACGATGTCGAAGAACTTCCTTATTCCGCTGGGGGCAAGGTCCCTCGCTTTTTCGTTTACGAAGTTTCTCATGTCAGGGCTGCACGCTGAGGCGCTGCGAATCGGCCGTCTTCGTGGTCAGGGCGCCCTCCACCTTGTATTTTTTGAGTATGAAGTGCGTGGCCGTGGACAGCACGTCGTCGTACTTGGAGATCTTCTCGGAGACGAATCTCGACACGTCGCGAAGGGATTTACCCTCCACGATGACCGCGAGGTCGTACGCCCCGCTCATAAGATAGAGATTCCTCACCTCCGGAAGAGATGAAAGCTCCTCCGCTATCGCGTCGAACCCGCTCCCCTTGTGTGGCGTCACCTTGACCTCTATGAGGGCCTCCACCCTGTCCTCAATCTCAGTGTCGGCGTTGATGACCGCGGTGTACTTCACGATGACACCGCTGTCCTCGAGCGATTTCACTATCTTTTTTGCCTCTTCCTCGCTGACTCCGGCCATGCGGGCGAGTTTGTCCGTCGACACCCTGGCGTTGTCCTTGAGCGCTTCTATTATACGGTTTTCCGTGTCCGTCATAGGTCACCTCCTTCTCGCATTATAAGACTTTAACGCGGCGCGGGCAAAGGATTTGCGCGTTTTTACAAATTTTGCTCTTGCCAAAAGAAAAAATCATGATATAATTCAAAATATGTTCAAAATCTGGGGCAAGGTTCTAAAAGACGGCAAGATAATAAGCCAGACCACCTACGAGAGCGACGAAAAATTCGCCTATTCGAATTTCTTCGAATATCTTACGTCCATCTGCGCGGAAATGGATATAGCCACTCCCGTCCTTTTGAAGACCCACATATTTTCCTACGCGAAGTACAACACGGTATCGTTCATTCCGAGGGACTTCATGGAGCCCGTGGACTTCGACAAGCTCGTTTTGGAAAACATGGTTCTCTGAACCTTGCGCGGCTTATAAGAAGGCACCCGCCCGGGGTGCCTTTTATGATGTATGCTATATGAAGATTACGCAGAGAGTCACTACGGCGGCTATTATCATCAAACTTATTATAGGCATGACGCAGCATCCCATGCCTCTTCTGGGAGGTCTCCCTCCTCTGCCGCCTCTGGGAGGAGGAGCACCCCTACCTCCGCCGCCTCTCGGTCCGCCGGGTCCTGGCATGATTCAGCCCGCCTTTATCTTCCGAGCCAGCCGCCGTCCACAGCGACGGTGAAACCGTTCACGTAATCGCTTGCCTCGGACGCGAGGAACACGGCCGCGCCGGCGATGTCCTCGGGGGTCCCCCATCTGCCCGCGGGAATTCTCGCGAGTATGTCTGCGGATCTCTCGCCGTCCTCACGAAGCTCCTGGGTGTTGTTTGTCGCCATGTATCCGGGGGCAATGCCGTTCACGTTGATTCCGAGTTTGGCCCATTCGTTGGAAAGCGTCATCGTCATTCCGTGAACGCCAGACTTGGAAGCCGTGTAGGAAGGCACGCGGATACCGCCCTGGTATGAAAGAAGGGACGCGATGTTGATGACTTTTCCCTTGGTCTTCCCGTCTTTCCCCTGCTTTATGAACTGCTGGGCTACGGCCTGCGTGAGGAAGAACACCGTCTTGAGGTTGACGGCGATGACCGAATCCCAGTTCTCTTCCGAAAACTCTATGGAATCCTGTCTCTTTATTATTCCGGCGTTGTTGACGAGGATGTCAATCCTTCCGAATTTGGCGAGCGTCTTCTCGATTATCCCGGGTATGACGTCGCAACTGGAAAGGTCGGCGAGCACGTTGTAGAAATTCTCACCGCATATCTGAGCCGTCTCGTCGCTGGGTCTTCTGGAAACGCCCACGACCTTGGCGCCGGCTTCCACGAAAGCCTTGCACACGCCCTGTCCGAGGCCCGTGTTGGAGCCCGTCACGATGGCAACTTTGCCCTTGAGGCTGAATTTGTCAAGTATCATATGTTTTCTCCTCTCAAAATATTTTTGTGTTTTTTACGTGGGGACTCATTTATGGTTAAAAATAATGCACTATTACAGGTTATTTTTAACGCTTTGTCCGTCTCCACAATTTAATTATACCACTTAGTTTCAAAAATTCAACACCCTAACCGAAACTTATCGTGACGCCCGCGGGAATTTTGTACGTTTCTCCCCTTATCTCAAGCCACACGTCTCGCGCGGAGGGGTTGAAGACCGTCTCCCCGTCCATGGAAAAGACGAGCCTTTCGTACGCGGCGACGTAGTCGTAAACCTCGATGTTCGTCGCGTGCCATATGCCGTCCGTGTCCGCGATTTTCTTCGCGTATCTTTCGGCACCGTCCCAGAGCCCGAAATCGTCGAACTCGTACGCGTGCCCCCATATGTAGAGAAGCCACGCGTCGCGCTCCTTTCCGTGGGAAGCGGGGTCGTCCTCGAGAAACTTCTCCGTAAGCTCCTTCGTCTCGGGTTCGGTGAAATGCGCCGTGGGGTCGAGTCTCAGCCAGTCCGAGGGAACGCCGTACGAATGGGTAGAGTTCGTAGTCCTCGCGTACGCGATGCCTAGGAATTTTAACATCGCCACAATCTCGTCGTTATACGCCCCGTAGGCGTAGGCCATGCCACGCACTATCCCGCCGAAGGTTTTTTCCAGGAACTTTCTGTTGTCGCATATCTCGCGCGTAGCTTCGTACACGGGGACTTTTGTGAGAAAGAGATGCCTCGCGCCGTGGAGAGCAATCTCCTGGCCGGCCCCACTGTATGTCTTCACGCACTCCTCCTCGGGCATACGGCCGTGCCAGTTGAGGTATTCGCCCGAAAAGCACTCCGAGTTGAGGTTAAAGGCGCACTTGAGACCGTATCTTTTAAGAAGGTCTATGAGTTTTTTGTCGGCCGAGACCCCGTCGTCGAAGCTGAACGTCGCCGCCTTCGTAAGGCCTCCCGGGAAGCGCATGAATTTTTCTTCGCATAGCTGCGTCTTTATGTCTATCATCCGTCTTTCTCCTTATCGCCGGGGCGCGCCGTGAATCTCAAAACGGTGTACGTCTTTTTCTCTTCCACGTGTTTCTTTTCGCAGATATGCGGTTCCGTGGTTTCCGCCACGTTGAGGTCTTCTCCGTCATACTCGTCCGTGATGCCGGGCCCCCGCTCATCGACAGCAGGCCCCCGCTCCGAGTTTCCTCCGCCGCGGTCTTCCCCCGCATCTTCCGCAAAGACTTCTCCGGCGTCCGCGGGCACGTTTCCGTCTGTTTCGGGAAGAACCACCGTAACCTCGCCGTTAAGGCCGGGCTCTGAGCCTTCCTCTCCTTCCGCGAGGGCCTTTTCGGGTTCGGCATCTTTCAAAAGCCCGGACTTTTTCCTCCACCGCCCGGAAAGAAGCCTCGACAGGAAGATGATCGATCGGACGACCCAGTCGGAGCACATCGCTATCCAGTATCCGAACGCCCCCAGGTGGGGACCCTTGTTCCATGAGACGAGGAACCAGCAAAGCCCCACCCTCACTATGAGCATGGAGGCTATCGCGCCCCACATGACGTAACGGGCGTCGCTCGTCGCCTTTAAAATGTTCGGCGTTATGAACGAAAGCGGGTATGTTACGAACTGAATGGAAAGACAGAAGTAGAGAAGCTGCACGGCGAGCTCCTTCGCCTCGTCCGCGTAGCCGTACATGTTGTAAGCCATCGGTCTCGCACAGCCCATGATTACCGCCACGGCGACCGCGTTCGCGATGTATCCTATGAGGAACATCCGTTTCATGTAGTATTTGACCTGTTCGGGGTCGCCCGCGCCCACGGCCTGGCCTATGACGGTGAGAACCGAGGTGCCCACGCCGCCTCCCACCACCGAGGCGTAGTTGTTGAGGGACTTCGCTATGCTGTTGGCGTTCGCCTCTATGTTCGCCCCATCAACCGTGACGCCGTAGTAGTATCCGTTGTTCACGAAAGAGGACGTGAACACCTTCCCGAGCTGGAAAAGGCAGTTCTCGATCCCCGCGGGAACGGCGATGGCAAGAATCCTTCTCACGAGCTTTCCGTCGAAACGGAATTTCTCGAAAATCTTTATGTGGACAAGCCTGTCCTTTCTGGTGATGAGGTAGGTCGTGTATGCCGCGGGGACTATGCGGGATATGAGCGTCGCCGCCGCCGCGCCGATGACCTCCCAGTTGAAGACGTATATGAAAAGCGCGTTGAGACCCACGTTGACGACGAGGCTTATCCCGGCGGAAATCATGGTGACCCTGCTTTTCCGCTGCGCGCGCAAAAGGGCCGCGTTGACGTTGAACAGCCCTATAAACGGGAACGACGCCGCGGTTATGTAGAAATACTGCTTCTGGTACCGGAATGTCTCCTCACCGACGTTCTTTTTGCTGAAGAAAAGGCTTAAGAGCGGACCGTTGAGGGCGAGACAGAGAACGCACAGCGCCAGGGCGACGAGCACGACGAGCACGACAACCTGCTTCGCACTCCTGTTCGCCTCGTCTATCTTTTTGGCTCCTATGAACTGCGACGTTACGATGACGCCACCCGTCGCGAAGGCCGCGAAGAGCTGGATTATGAGGTTGTTTATGTCGTCCACGTTGGAAACGGCGTTGCCCGCGCTGCTCCCTATGCTCGACACCATCATGCCGTCGAATACGCCGAGAGACGTGGAAAAAATCTGCTCAATGACAATAGGCAGAATCAAAAAGAGCAACGCCTTGCCCGTAAACAGCGTATATTTGGGTTTCTGCTTTTTGACCTTTTCCATCAGCCCCGTCCCGACTCAAATAGATACCTTCATTATACCGCGTATAAAAATAAAGTAAAGAACAAAACGGTTTTGCCGGAGCAATTTTTGCCGCTGCACGTCACGGCAGAAGACCGAAGGACCGAGTACAATCACCGCGCCACATATAAAAAACCGGGTCAATCCCGGCAATTGTGCGTCTTTTGGAAAAAATCGACCTTGTCCGATATACACACACGGCGTCAGTCCGGTACGGTCTCAGTCCCATTTTCCCACAGCTCGTTACAGTCCAAATCTATTTTTTCGTTCCATGCAATCCCATATCCGCCCATGTCTACATGCACTTTATAAAATTCCCCGCTCCCCTCCAAAGTCTTAAAAACAGGCCACTCGTCATATAATCGCGTCACATCATATATTTTAACGACGCCCTCGTCAAATTCAACCTTTAGTCTGTTGTTTTCCAAAGGATATATATTTCTCACCATATGATGAAAAAATTTTTGTTTCTTCCGATTAAGCATGACAACCTCTAATCGTCCAATGGCCTAATTTCCTTGAATTCGTGTGAATCACATATGTTTAAAAGCTCAGCACGATGAAGCTTAATCCACTTTTTAACCAATTTCTTTGCGACCGTGGGAAAATTCCCATTCGTCATTTGCGCAGAT
>JAJQAK010000011.1:0-1291 GCA_021203845.1 Clostridia bacterium
ATCTCCTTTATCTCCGTGTTCGGAATGACGAGGCAGCGGAATCCGTCGTCATCGTATCTTACCGTGAGATACCCCGAGGCAAGCATTACGCTGTATATGCTGCTTTTGCTCCCCTCCTCCGATTCGATATAAAGATCTCCGTAAGATATCTTTTCCTTTATTTTGACGTACAAAGGCACGTCGTTCATCAAATCCCTCAACCTTTTCACGTCGACGTCGGAAGGGCTTTTGAGAAGGTCCCGTATTATCGAGTTGCCGGACGTGTCCACCCACTGCGCGGAGGTCTTGAAATTTTCGTCGATGTATCTGCAGACCGACCAGGGATTGAATATTTTTGTGTTGCCGAAAAGGTATCCGTCGTACCACTCGCACACGTCGTCAAATTTTTCCGGATGTCCGAAGTCGTCGAGAATCTTTTTGACCTCGTCTTCCGTGAACCCGAAATACTGACTGTATCTTTCGCTCATCACGGAGTACACGCCGAGATTGTTGAGCCCGGTGTATATGCCTTCCTTCGCGACCTGCATGGCCCCCGTAATCACGGCAAACGCATTGTTCAGATTGGAGCCCTTGAGCGCGCGCGACAGGAAAGAACGGACGAACTCTATCACCTTGTCATAAAAACCGAAGTCGTATCCTTTCTGCACGGGTGTGTCGTACTCGTCTATAAGGATAATCGGTTTGACGCCGTGGAACTCATACAGAATGTCCGTGAGGAACTTAAGCGACGATTTGTAGTCAAGGATAGTGCCCGTTCCGCTCACTATTCTGTCATATCTTTCCTGTTTCTTTTTGCCGATGCTGCCCTCTAATTCGGAGTGTCTTTCGTATTCGGATATAATCGCATCCTTGAAATCCTCATACATGTCTTCCCAAGTAGTGTCATTGATGTCCTTCAGGTCAAAATATATCACGGGGTACTTCCCCTGCTCGGACGTATATTTCTCTCCGCACTTCCAGATTTCGAGGTTCCTGAAATAGACGGACGTGTCACTTTCCGTCTTCTCAAAAAACGTCCGTATCATGGAAAGGTTGAGAGACTTCCCGAATCTCCTCGGACGCGTGAACAAAAAAGCGTCGTCGCCGCCCTCATTGTCGAGTAGTTCCTTTATAAGAAGCGATTTGTCCACATAGTAATACTTGGAGATCACTTCCACAAAATCGCTTATTTTGAAAACTCCTTTACCTTCTTTGCTTTTGGCCATAAAAAAACAATCTCCTCCCTTCATTCCGTATTCATACTAGCACAATTTTCCATAGGTTTCAAGCCTGTTTGAACGCTTTGCCCGGT
>JAJQAK010000011.1:1391-6522 GCA_021203845.1 Clostridia bacterium
TCCCTCACGAGTATCTGCACGTAGTCCGTGTAATACGGGGAGGAAAAGTTCACCTGCTCCCTTCTCTCGTCCGTTATGGAAAAAGTCGCTATGACGAAGTCCACGTCGCCGTCGTCGAGTTTCTGTATCCTGTCGGCACTCGTCACGGTCGTGAAGTCCACGCCCGCATAGAGAAGCTCCGTGGCAATCTTCTTCGCGAGGTCCACTTCCATCCCCTCGTACTCCCTCGTGTTGGGATTTCTGTAGCCGAAATTCTTCACGTCGTCCTTGACGCCGACCGAAAGCCTCTCGGTGGTCGTCACCGTGACGGCGCAGCTGTCGGAAACGTCCGTGCCCTTCGCCGTGACGGTTATCGTCGTGTGTCCCGGTGCCACCGCGGTGACTATCCCGCTCGAAACCGTCGCTACATCCTCGTCGCTCGACTCCCACACCACAAGCCCGGTGTACGACGTCGAGGTGCCGGTCCTGACGTCGGCGTTGAGAACATACGTCGAGTTTTCCGTCATGACCACCTCGTGCTCGTCCAAAGTGACGTGACGGACACTCTCACCCGAGCACGCGAAAAGCACGCATGATGCCACAAAAAGGACCGCCGCGAGAAAGACTGCGGGAATTATTAATTTTAACCTATTTGTCTTTGCCACGCGCGCCTCCCGTGCCGATCCTTTCAAAAAATCGAGACCGGTCCGAAGTGCCGGGCCGATCCCGCAAATTTCAAATTGCGTTTATGAATTGTCTTTTTCGAGTTCCTTGGACTCCTCCCTTTGCTGCTCGACGAAGGCCGCTGCCACGTGCGCGTCCCTTCTCGTCTCCTCGTGGATGAATTCGGGCGGCTGGTTGAGGGTTATCTGCGTGAACGGGATGTTGATGTCGTTGTCGTCGAAAAGAAGCTTCAGCTGTCTGTTCATGTCACGCTGAACCTGATAGAGATCCTGCTCCTTGCACTTCGCGACGAAGAGAAGGTCAACGGAGGACGCACCCAGAGCGTCCACGCCCTTGTAGAAGGGCCCCTCGGTTATGGCGGGGATGGCTTCCCTTATGCTGTCGAGATTCTTCGCGATGACGGCCTCGACCCTCTTTATGGACTCGCCGTACTCAATCCCAACCGTGCACTTCGCGAGCGAGAACTGCTGCGTGTTGTTTATGATGGTGACGATGTTGCTGTTGTTTATGACCTTGACGTTGCCGCCGGCGTCCACTATGCGCGACGTGCGGAGGCCTATCTCTTCGACGGTGCCTCGCCAGCCGTCTATCACGACTATGTCGCCTATCTTGAAGTTTCCCTCGAAGACTATGAATATCCCCGCGATTACGTCGCCGATAAGGGACTGCGCGCCGAGGCCTACGATGAGGGCCATGATTCCGGCGGAGGCGAGAAGCGTCGTGGTGTCCACGCCCCACGCTGCGAGGTCGACGAGAATGATCACTATCCACACGACGTACTTGATGACGTTGTTGACGAGCTTTATTATCGTCTGTGCGCTGGTGCTCTTCGTGAAGATGTGCGCGAGGGCGAGTCTCACAATATACGAGGCAAACGCACAGAGGACCGTGACCTGAACGCACTTTATGATTGCCGGAAGCACGTAGCTGTAGAGCGACGTGACGAGTCCGTTGGAAAACTCCCTGTTGAACACGGAATCCTCTCCCCATATGTCGTTGGTGAAAACGAGCGTGAGGATTGACCCTATGAGGAATATTATGAGAATCGTCCAGTTTATGGCGATCCTTTTCGGACTCTTTTTCTTCTGATTGGTGTAGTTGGAGGGCTCTGCCTCGTGTTTTGCCATATGATACAGTCTCCGGGATATGTTGTTTTATGTTAAAAATTTTGTTTTCGTGAAAATCAGATGCCGACTTCAGCGACCAGGGTCTGGGTGTCGCCGTATACGTCGTAGGTTATCGTGAGTGTCGCGCTTTTGCCTCCGAGCGCGGCGCCTATGACCTTTATCTTCTGCACCGCCGTGACGTAGATGTAGCCTTCTTCGTCAAGCTCGCTCAAAGCCGCGGCGTAAACCTCGTCCGCATCTTCGCCCTCCAGGTCGCCATTCACGAAGAAGAACCTGTAGGCGTCGCCCTCGGGATCCGCGTCGACATCGGTGTAGATGACACTTCCCATCTCGTCCACGAAGTCGTCCCCCGGAACCCACTCGGAAACGTTTCCGTAGGAGTCCGTGAGCGTCGCGGAGAAGTTGCTGAACGCGGAGACGTCCCCGCCGAAGAAGAACATGAGATGGAACGTCCCGTCGACGGAGCAGTTACATCTGTAGACAACCTTGAGCTCCGGTCCCTGCTCGGTGGAGGACGTGGTTATGTACTGCTGTCCTATGAGGCAGCCGTCGTACTCGAGCGATACCGAGTATTTGGTCCCCTCCTTGACGTCCTCGAACCTTCCGGAAAGCCCGCCCATCTCCTCCAATGTGTACGTCCTGTCGGTGTACCTGTTGGTGAGGGATATGTTTATGTCCGAATATAAATCCGGCGTCACCTCAAACTCCTCGTCCTCGGACCCGAGCTCTATCGTGTAGCAGATGTCGGTGTATTTGTTTATCGAAAGGTCTTCCTCGTCCTCGACCTCTCTCACAATCGCGGTAAGCGACGTGAAGTCCGCCGTGAGCGGGGTGTATCCCGACGACATCGCGGGCGCGACCGCGACCACCGCCACCACGGCTATGACCGACGCGAAGGCACCGGAAAGGGCCGCCGTGGCCCCGCCGGTGAGGGACGAGAGGCTGTTCATCGTGTCGGACGTGTTCGAACTGCCGCTGTTGTTTCTGTTATTATTGTCGTCGTCGTTTCCGCCGCCATCGCCCGCGAGGTCGGAGTCCATTCCGTACTCTTTGGCCTCGTCCGCTTCTTCCTTGGCCCTGTCGGTCTCCAAAAAGCTGTTGGAGGCCTCAAAATATGTGGAGGTCTCGTTTGCCTGCGTGTTGGTCTCACGCATGTCGGAATCGTTGTATTCGTTAGGCATAAGGTCCTCCTTATCAGATTTATTTCCGGAGTATCTTCCGAAGCACGTAAGAATTATATATTATAGAAAAATGCTTGTCAAACCGTAAAACAAACAAATAACGCAAATATGTGGGAACGCCGGGTCGCTTCGCCGGCGGCTCACACGCGGGGGCCAAAACCGAACCTTTCCCGCCGAGTATCAAAGGTGCGCTTTCAGGATAAATCCAGGCTATCTTTACCTGCGCTTTTAGGAGAAAATGATATATTTCAGACTTGCGCTTTTAGGATAACTCTGTTATACTCTGTGTATACGAGAGGTGAACGCATGATATTCAGACGAAAGATGTACGATACGCTCCTAAAATGGAAAAAGGAAGAGAAAGGGGCGAGCGCGATACTTGTCAAAGGTGCGCGACGCGTCGGAAAATCAACCGTCGTGGAGGAGTTCGCGAAAAACGAATACAAAAGCTACATTCTCATCGACTTCGTCGAAAGTGGCGACGAGGTGAACTCGCTTTTCAAAAAGTACTTAAGAGACCTCGACACGCTCTTCATGTTCCTTTCCAGCATCTACCACGTGCCCCTATATAAGAGGGAATCGGTCATAATATTCGACGAGGTTCAGAACTTCCCCAGGGCACGCGAATGCATAAAGTATCTCGTCGCGGACGGAAGATACGACTACATAGAGACGGGGTCTCTTATCTCCATAAGGGAGAACGTCCGAGGCATATCGGTTCCCTCCGAGGAGTACTCGGTGTACATGTATCCCATGGACTTCGAGGAGTTCTGCGAAGCCCTCGGGGAAGAACGTATGACCGAATACATACGGGACTGCTTCGATAAGGAGAAACCCCTTGACTCCCGTCTTCACGACAGCGCCATGCTACTTTTCAGGGAATACCTGTTAGTCGGCGGAATGCCGCAGGCGGTCTCGACTTTTTTGGACGGCGGGAAAAACCTCGCGCTCGCGGACAGACAAAAAAGGCGAATACTGAACCTATATAGGGACGACATAATGAAGATAGGCTCCGCGTACAAACTCAAAGTCGCGAGCATCTTCGACAAAATCCCCGCCACCTTGTCAAAACACGAAAAAAGGGTAGTCTTCAGCGAGATAGGGAAGGGGCTCAGTGCCGACGACTGCGACGAGCCGATATTCTGGCTGTCGGACTCCATGATATGTAACGTCTGTTATAACTGCAACGACCCGGAAAGCGGCCTTGCAAGAAACGAAGAAAGCTCCTTTATCAAATGCTACATGGGCGACACCGGACTTCTCGTAAGCCTCGCGTTCGGAGAAAAGGAGCTCGAAAAAAACGACATCTACGCCCAGATACTGCATGGCTCCCTTTCCGTAAACCAGGGGATGCTTTACGAGAACGTCATAGCGCAGATGCTGACGGCCTCCGGATTCCCGCTTTTTTTCTACAACCACTACAGCGAAGAAAAGCACAGAAACGACATTGAGATAGATTTTCTGATTCCGGAAACCGGAACGCTGAATAGGAAAATATCGCCCATAGAGGTGAAGTCCACAAAAAGATATTCGACGAAGTCTCTGGATACATTCGCGGAGAAGTTCGGCAAAAGGATTGTCCGCAACATTGTCATCCATCCCGGCGTGCTTAAAAAGGACGGCGACAGGCTTTACATCCCTCCCTACATGACCTTCTGCCTCTGAACGCACATCTCCGTACGGCGAAAAAACCGCGGGCCTTCTCGTGTCCGCGGCGGATTTTTTTAGATTATAAGCGAAAACGCAACAGGCAATTTTTGTGTTGCGTTCACGCCAAAGAAATCTCTTTCTCGGCGGACACCTTTCTCACGTCTTTCCCGCCCTCGCTTTCGACGAGAATCGCGAGCGCCTCTTTGTCGTAAAACGATATGCCGTATTTGAGTATGCGCGAATGGGTCTTCGTCAAATCTCTCGCATATTCCCTTTTTTCTATCTGTTCGAGAGCGTCTTCCGCGGACTCCGTCATGAGCCTTCTCTTCGTCTCCCTGTACTCTTCCGCCGTCATTTTGTCGGTCTTGGTCCTGTCCAGTTTCCCGCAGTATTTGAACTCCATGACTATGCACGGGCGGGAATCTTTTCTCGGGCCGAGTCCGTACCCAAAGGTTTCCACGGTCATGTCGGCGAATCCGTCCCCGTACTCCCTGTCGGACAGCATGTTGT
>JAJQAK010000031.1 GCA_021203845.1 Clostridia bacterium
GTGCGTGCGAATCGCACCCACGACTGTAATACGCGGTGAGCATGTCCGCCGCATATGATTTCCCGAATCTCCGCGGTCTCGACACACATATACATCTGCCGGATTTGCCGAGACAACTGTTTGTATAAGCTATCAACCCGGTCTTATCGACATATACGTCGTCATGAATATTTTGGTTGAAATTTTCGTTTCCGGGATTCAGATAATCATTCATAATATGTCCACCATTTATATCGTCACACCGTTCGACATCGCGCGAAAAACCCGCCACTTCTAACTGACCACGTTCTGCGGATGTCCCTCCTCGTACGCCTTAAAGTTCGCCGCGACAATCTCCACGAGGCGCTGGCGCGTCTCTTTGGGACACCACGCTATGTGCGGGGTTATGAGCGAGTTCTCGAGCCCTATGAGGGGATTCCCGTCGCTAGGCGGTTCCTTTGTGAGCGTGTCCGCGCAGTAACCCCTTATCTTCCCGCTTTTGAGCGCCGCGGCAAGTGCCCTGTCGTCCACGAGCGGGCCTCTCGCGGTGTTTATGAGAAGCGCGCTTTTCTTCATGAGAGATAAGGTGTCCTCGTTTATGAAACGCTGATTGTCCTTCGTGAGCGGGCAGTGGAGCGTCACGTAGTCGGACCTTTTCAAAAGATCTTCGAGTGAGACCTGCTCGTACGGGCAGTTTTTAGCGAAGACGTCGTAGACTATGACGCTCATACCGAAAGCCTCGGCGACTTTCGCCACCCGGCTCCCTATCGCGCCGTACCCCACAACGCCGAAGGTCTTCCCGGCAATCTCCGTCGTAGGCCAGGTGTTGTAGCAAAACGTCGGGGACTTTTTCCAGTCACCCTTCGCGACGGAGGGGATGTACTTGTACGTCTTGCTCTCAAAAGATAGAAGCAGCGCGAAGACGTGCTGGCACACGGCGGCAGTGGAATAGCCCGGGACGTTGCACACCGTTATCCCTCTTTCCCTGCAGGCGTCGATGTCTACGTTGTTGTAGCCCGTGGAGCAGGTGCCGATGTACTCGACGGCGGGACACGCCTCGAGGACGTCCTCTGTTATCTCCACCTTGTTGACTATGATGGCGCCGCTTTCCCTCATGACCTCCACGAGGCTGTGCTTGTCCATCATGCCGTAGATGTGCACGTCTCCGAGACTTTTCACGGGGGAGATGTCCAAATCGTCGTAGTCCACCGTGTAAAAGTCAACCACAGAAATTCTCATTATGTCACTTCCTTAAAATTCATTGGTTCCGGTAAAAAAACGGGCAAAAAGCCCGAACGTTTCAAACTATTCTTCCAAAGCGAAGTAGAAGGAGTCCTCGCCGACGGGCGTCTCCCTCGACCACGAGGCCGTGTCGCCGACGCCCTCCAAAACGAAATAATGCGCCTCCCCGCCCTCCATGAGACGGAAGCAGACGTTGTCCTCTATGATTTCGTCTATTATAATGCGGAAAAACGGCAGACGGAATATTTCGTCCAGTCTGAACTCACCCTTTTCGCACTCCAGATACTGCTCTCCGCCGTGAGGCGTGTCCTCAGTTATCGAATTTACGGTTATTTTTATCCTCATGGCCCGGTTTCTCCGCATACGTTTAGGACTTTTATTACGGAATTATAATCGATTAGGCGAGAAATTGCAAGGAAAATTTTAATTTAGGTATGTACAAACTAGAAAGCGGGTGATATAATTGACGAGATGGAATCAGCTCATATGGGGGAAAATTTTTAATGGCAGACAAAAGCAAGATAAAATTCATAACGATGGGAGAGCTCCTTCTGAGACTTTCTCCTCCCAACTATGAAAAAGTGCGTACCGCGTCCCAGTTCAACATCACGTACGGCGGGGCCGAGGCGAACGTAGCGGCGTCCCTTTCCAACCTCGGGATAGACTGCTCCTACATGACGGTCGTGCCCGACAGCTCGATAGGCAAGGCGGCCATAAGGTATCTCCGTTCCAACGACGTGCACTGCTCGCCCAGCATTTACTCCCCGGAAGGACGCATGGGAATCTATTTCCTGGAAGAGGGATTCGGCGTGAGATCTTCCAAAGTCACGTACGACAGGAAAAACTCCGCATGCGCGATATATGACTACACACAGGTGGATTTCAAAAAGAAGCTCAAAGGCTTCACGTGGCTTCACTTAAGCGGCATAACCCCCGCGCTTTCAGAGAACTGCCGCACGATGATAAAGCTCGCGCTCAAGGCCGCGCACGAGCTCGGGATAACCGTGAGCTTCGACTGCAACTACAGAAGCGCCCTCTGGGGATGGCAGGAAGCGAGGGACTGCATAACAGAATACCTCCCTTATGTGGACATACTCTTCGGCATAGAGCCCATCAACCTTCCCGGACCCGACGGAAAGGACATGAAGGACGGACTGGACCCCAACCCCTCCTACAAAGACCAGGACAGGATCTTCCGCGAGATAGCCACGCGCTTCGGTATAAAGGTAATAGGGCGCCATATACGCTACGTTCACTCCGGTTCCGAGAACTCGCTCAAGGCCTTCATGTGGTACAACGGCGAGACGTACGAGAGCAACACATACAGATTCAACATACTCGACCGTGTCGGCGGCGGCGACGCCTTCGCGAGCGGTCTCATATACGCGTACATGATGGAGATGTCCCCCGAAGACATCGTGAACTTCGCGGTAGCCTCCTCCGTCATAAAACACACCATGCACGGTGACTTCAACATCACCGACGACGAACAGTCCATAAGAAACCTCATGAACCAGTCTTTCGAGATAAGAAGATAACGACTTACGTGCTCACGCACGAACAATATATAAAAAAGGCAGGTAATTTATGAACTCTTTATTGCTGATGAGCGACGCTTGGAAATACTCAATCATAGCGATAGTGATTGTTGTGGCGGTCGTACTGATTGCCCTCATTATATTCTTCACGAGGAAGTCCTTCAAAAACAATGTCGTGGAGGAATACGAGGGCGACGAGGACGATGACGACGACGAAGACAGACCCGACCCCGTATACGAGGAAGAGCCCGACGAGGACGAGGAAGACGAGAAGACGCTCCCCGCAGCCGAGCCCGCGCCGGAGATCGCGGCGGAAGCCGCCCCCGTGGAGGAGATCCCCGTTGCGGAGGAGAAGCCCGTCGAGGAAGTTCCCCCCGTCGTGGAGGAGAAATCGGAGGAGCAGGCCGTGCCCGCAAAGACGCAGCCCGAGGCAAAACCCGCCGCGCCGAAATCCGCCATTTCCGCACAGCTCGCGGACTACAGCTACAACTACAGCTTCAGGGCGAAACTCACCCAGTCTACGCCCGAGATGCATGAACGCTACCAAGCGATCCGCAACGAGCTAAAAGCCTACAAAGGCATTCGCATAACGGACACGTGGAAGGCACAGACCGCGTACAAAGGGAGAGAAATCGCGGCAAAGCTTATGTACAGAGGAAAGACGCTGTGCCTGGCGCTCGCGCTGGATCCCAAAGAATACGCCGAGACGCAGTACAAGGGGCAGGACATGAGCGCCAAGAAAGCCTTCGCGAAAACACCCATGCTTCTCAAACTTTCTTCCCAGAGAAAGGTCAAGTACGCCGTCAAGCTCATTGACGACCTCATGACGAAAAAGTACGGGCTGGAAAAAGGCGCGGTTTCCAAGGACACGTACGACATCGATTACGAGACCACGGAGCAGCTTCTTGAGAAAGGGCTCATAAAACAGACCAAAAAGTCGGGAGGCTTCGGCGCCGCAAAGCCCACGGCAACCGCGGCGGATTCGACGGAAGAAAAAAAAAATAACTGAGACCGAGCCGGAAACGGTTCCAGTAACGGAGCCCACAGAGGAGGAGATAAGGGCCGAGGCGGAAAACATAGCGAGGCTCATCCGCGAGGAGGTTTCCGCGGAGGACGCGGACCTTCTCATCTCCGACAACGCCATAAAATACATTCTTGACACGACGGTCAAAGTCGAAAGAACAGGGCAGAAGGGTCCTAAAGGCGTCGTGAACCTCGGACTCATCTCCGAGAAATTCAAAGAGGGCGACGTCGTGGACATCAAAGCCCTCAAGGCGAAAAACCTTCTGGACAAAAAGTACGCGAGGGTCAAGATTCTTTCCAACGGGAAGATAGACAAAGCCCTCACCGTGAAGGCGGACGACTTTTCAAACGACGCGGTAAAGATGATTCTTCTCGTCGGCGGGACGGTCGTAAAGGTAAAATAACGGGGGAAAAGATACTTTTGCCTTTGAGGGAGGAGCTTTGGCTCCTCCCTTTTGCCGCCCCGGCTCAAAATTGTTTCGTGAAAGTTGCAAGAAAATCGGCCGCAGATATTGAAGTGACAAAAAAAAAGTGTTAAACTGATTGTACGGGTGTGCTTCAGGGCATATCATATTGCATTAAAATTAACCAATAACACGATAAGGGGTGATATTTCATGAAGGATCAGAACTGCGGATACTGCGTGGGCGGCGAACCCTTGGCAAAGTTCGGAATCAAAATCTGCGATCTGGGAGTGAGCCAGCTCATTCTCTTCAAAGAACAGTCGAAGCGCGGGCGCTGCATAGTGGCGTACAAGGACCACGTGTCCGAGATGGTGGACATCTCCGACGAGGAGCGCAACGCCTTCTTCGCCGATGTGAACAGGGCGGCCAAGGCCATACACAAGGTATTCAACCCGGACAAGCTCAACTACGGCGCGTACGGCGACACGGGATGCCATCTCCATGTGCACCTCTGCCCCAAGTACAAGGACGGAGACGAATGGGGCGGAACGTTCACCATGAACCCCGACAAGGTGTATCTCACGGACGAGGAGTACGCCGAGATGATAGAAGCCATAAAGGCGGCCCTCTGAGGGCGGAAATTTAAGGAGGACACGACATGCCTCACAACGTGATAGCGGAAGCTAAAAGATGTCTCAACTGCAAGAACCCCCGCTGCAGGACGGGCTGTCCCATAAACACGAACATTCCGGGGTTCATAGAGATGTTCCTCAACGGGCAGATAAACGAAGCCGGGAAGATGCTTTTCGACAACAACCCCCTCTCCACCGTCTGTTCGATAGTGTGCAACCACGGCAACCAGTGCCAGGGACACTGCATACGCGGACTCAAAGGCGAACCCGTGGAGATAAGCACGATAGAAAACTTCATCTCCTCGCGCTATCTTGACTCCCTCAAGGCGGAAAAAGCCCCCTCCAACGGAATAAAGGTCGCCGTCGTTGGCGCCGGTCCCGCGGGAATAACCATCTCCATAAAGATGGCACAGCTCGGATACGACGTTACGGTTTACGAAAGCAAGTCCAGCATCGGAGGAGTCCTAAGGTACGGCATCCCCGAGTTCAGACTTCCCAAATCAATCGTCGACAGATACGAGGACCTCATGTACAGCCTCGGGATAAAGATCAAGTTCAACATCACGATAGGAAAGACCTTCGGCGTGGAGGAGCTTTTCCGTGACGGTTTCAAGGCCATCTCCATAGGCACGGGCGTCACGTACCCCATCGAGCTTGGCATAAAGGGCGAGACCCTGGCCCACGTTCATTACGGCGTGCACTTTTTGGAAAACCCCGACGTCTACAGACTCGGCAACTCCATGATAGTCATAGGCGCCGGAAACGTCGCCATGGACGTCGCAAGGACGGCTCTCCGCAGGGGAGTCCAAAGCGTCAAAATCTGCGTGAGATCCGACAAATACAACGCCTCCCAGGAGGAAAAGGAGTATGCCGAGATAGAAGGTGCCGAGTTCGTGTACTGCAAGGCACCCGTAGAGATAACAGACGAGGGCGTCATGTTCAAGGACACGGTGGTTGACCCCGAAACGCACAAAGTCACAAGCATGAGCGAGGAAGCGACTCTCATGCCCGCCGACTCCGTCATGATCTGCATATCGCAGCGGCCCTCCCCCCTCATCCTCACGGAAACGAAAGGACTCGAGGTCAACGAGAAAGGGCTCGCGAAGATAGACGCCAACGGCGTGACGAGCAGGGAAGGCCTGTTCGCATCGGGCGACGTCGTGAGAGGCGCGAGAACCGTGGTCGAGGCCGTGGAAACCTCCAAGCGCGTGGCCCAGTCCATGCACGAATACCTTCAGTCACTGAACGACTGATCCGAACAAAAAAAATAAAGCCCTTGAAGCGCTTTGCTCCGAGGGCGTTTTGCTTGTGTTCAAGCTTCAAATGGTTGAACTTTCGATGTTGCGTTTTTTCGTAATGTGCTATATAATGGTAACAAAGGGTGAGGAAGGATTTATGAACTGCTATTTGAATCTTGGAAACGAAGGTTTTCAGAATTGTCTGAAACGCGTAATATATGTCGACAAAACCGGTCTCATAAAATATACGAACGAATGTATTCGTCATAAGGACAGTTTTTTATGCGTGTCGAGACCCAGACGATTTGGCAAATCTTATGCTGCGGACATGCTCACGGCGTACTACGGCCGTAGGTGTGATTCTCATGCCCTTTTCGACGGTCTCGAAATATCGAAGGACGACGCATACGAGGAACACATCAACAAATATGACGTCATCTATCTTGA
>JAJQAK010000020.1 GCA_021203845.1 Clostridia bacterium
CAGACGCTCGTCCATACGACGTACTGCGTCGCGAGCTGACGGTCTCCGCCCATGTTTCCCGCCATGATTGCGCTCGACACGGCGACGGGTGTTCCCAAAATAGCCAGAAGCGTCGGATAGTCGATGCCCGCGGCGAAGAAGTTCGTGTAACTGTCTATAAGGACCGCGCAGCCTATGCCGAGAAGCGGGGACACGACTATGCGCATGATGACGCCCACCACTATCTCCTTCGTCATGCCGTGGGCCGCCTTGAACTCGAACTGTCCTCCGAGTATTATGAGCGCGAACGGCGAGCAGAGAACCCTCAGGTCGTCTATTATCGTGTAGATTATGGATAGATCCCCTTTGAGCGTGAACGGCACGTCCCCGCCCGTCGCGGCCCTTTCTATCTCCCTTATCCCCACGAAGAGGAGCCCCGCGAGAGCGCCTATCACCACGGGGTTGGTGAAAATGTTTATGACTGTCTGCCTCACCATGCCCCAGAATGTCGAGGGAGACTGAGCGGGTTTCTTGTTCTTCTTTTTCTTCCTTCCGGAATCCTCGGCCGCCGTGCCGTCCGAATAGAGCGCGTCGGAAACCACCGTGAAAGTGGCCGAGGAAACAAAGACGTCGCCCGCGACGGGCGAAACGTCGGGGGACACGCCCGTGAGCGCCAAATCGGCCACGACGGTGTCGTCGGACAGGACGGAGTACGCGCCGCCTTCGTCCGAAAGACCCTCCCCGCCTCCCGCGAGAGCCTTCTCCCTGCGGTTTTTGGAATCGAAGATTTCCAGCGCTATGACGGCCAGGATGTTGCAAAGCGGCGCGGAGAACGCGGACACCATGCCGCCTATCGCCGCAGCTTCGCTCCCGCCTATCCTCGTTATGAGGACGAGCCCTATTATCGCGAAATTGCAGCGGAACGTGACCTGGGTTATGACTCCCCTCCTGTCGTTTCTCTTGGTCGTGAAGACGGAGACGACGAGACCTATGAAGAACATGACGACTATAGCTATGAGGCAGTACGCCACGAAGTTCCAGGGTATGTCGGAAAAAGAGTCCATCCCGTCGTATATGCTTAAGAAGATCATGCACGGCAGGCAGACCATGAAGACGAAGGAGTTCCCCACCTTGACGAAGGGCTTGCTTAAAAAGCCCACACGCTTGAGAAGATAACCCAAAAGTATGAGCAGGACAATCGGTGCTATTGAGTCTAATGTGGATATGAATATATCTAGCATTTTCTCTCGTCCCGCACGCGTCACGAAAAATCAGGGTCTTCCAGGCGTGAAAGGCCGCTTTTTACTTTTTTTCCGAAATTAAGTCGAGGTATTCGTCGTAGTTCACGCACTTGTCGAAAGTCTTCGTGCCGTTTATCTCTATTATCCTGTTGGAGACGGTGTTCATGAGCTCCTGGTCGTGCGACGTGAAAAGCATGCAGCCGCGGAAGCTCTTCATCCCGTTGTTGAGCGCGGTTATCGCCTCGAGGTCGAGGTGGTTGGTCGGCTCGTCGAATATGAGGAAGTTCCCGCCCTCGAGCATCATCTTGGCGAGCATGCATCTCACCTTCTCGCCTCCGGAAAGAACCCTGGCCTGCTTCAAGGCCTCCTCTCCGGAAAAGAGCATCCGCCCTAGCCAGCCGCGGAGATACTCCTCGTAATGGTCCTTGGAAAACTGCGAGAGCCACTCGACGAGGGTGAGATTCACTCCCTGGAAGTATTCGTTGTTGTTTTCCGGGAAATAGGACATGTTTATGGTCTTGCCCCAGCGCACCACGCCGGAGTCCGGCTGAGCCTTCCCCGCGAGGATGTCGTAGAGCATGGAGACGGTCGTGGACTTGTCGGAGACGATCCCTATCTTTTCGTCCCTCTGCACTATGAAGGAAACGTTCTCGAAATACCCCTTCTTCGTGAGATTCTCGACCATGAGGATGTCGTTGCCTATCTCCCTGTCGTATTTGAAGTCTATGAAAGGATACTTTCTGAGCGACGGTTTGAAGTCGTTTATAGTGAGCTTTTCGAGCTCCTTTTTGCGGGAAGTCGCCTGTCTCGACTTGGAGGCGTTGGCGGAAAAACGCGCTATGAACTCCTGGAGCTCTTTGGCCCTCTGCTCGTTCTTCTTGTTCTGGTCCCTCATCTGCCTCGCGAGAAGCTGCGAGGACTCGTACCAGAAGTCGTAGTTCCCCGGCATCATGTTTATTCTGCCGTAGTCGACGTCGCAGATGTGCGTGCATATCCTGTTGAGGAAGTGCCTGTTATGGGACACGATTATTATCGTGTTCTCGAAGTCCATGAGGTAGTTCTCGAGCCATCTCGACGTCTTTATGTCGAGGTTGTTCGTAGGCTCGTCCAGAAGGAGAATGTCGGGGTTGCCGAAAAGCGCCTGCGCGAGGAGGATTTTGAGCTTAGTCTTGGCGTCCACGTCGCCCATAAGGGTTTCATAGAGGCTCTCGTCTATGTCCAGGGCGCTTAAGAGCGTCGTCGCGTTGTACTCGGCGTCCCAGCCGTCGAGCTCGGCGAACTCGGTTTCGAGCTCGCTCGCCCTTATCCCGTCCGCCTCGGTGAAATCGGCCTTGGCGTAAAGGGCGTCCTTCTCGTCCATTATCTCGACGAGCCGTCTGTGCCCGAGCATGACGCAGCGAAGGACGGTGACGTCGTCGAACGCGTTCTGGTTTTGCTGGAGAACCGACATCCTCTCGTTTTTGTCCATGGAGACGAACCCCCTGTTGGGCTCGACCTCGCCCGAGAGGACCTTGAGGAACGTGGACTTCCCCGCCCCGTTGGCGCCTATTATCCCGTAGCAGTTGCCCTTGATGAACTTGAGGTTCACGTCCTCGAAAAGTTTCTTGCTGCCGTACTGCAGCGACACGTTTGTTACCTGTAACATCGATTACCCCGCCGAATTTTCTTACCCAGTAATTCTACCAAAAATCGGGCCTTCCCGCAAACAAAATCATATTGCGAACTGGCTCGCGTACAGCTTGAAATAGTACCCCTTTCTCTCAAGAAGCTCCTCGTGCGTGCCCCTTTCGACTATCCGTCCGTCACGCATCACGAGTATGAGGTCTGCGTTTTTCACGGTGGAGAGCCTGTGCGCCACGACGAACGACGTCCGGCCTTCCATTATGTCCGCGAACGTTCTCTGTATGAGCTGCTCCGTCCTCGTATCTATCGAGCTCGTCGCCTCGTCCAGAATGAGCATGGGCGGAAGGTCGAGCATGACCCGCGTTATGCAAAGAAGCTGCTTTTGACCCTGGCTCAAAGACCCGCCGTCCTCCTCTATTTCCGTGTCGTAGCCGCCCGGAAGCTGCATGATGAACTGGTGCGCGTGCGAAGCCTTCGCCGCGGCGACCACCTCCTCGTCCGTCGCGTCCTCTCTGCCTATCTTTATGTTGTCCCTTATCGTGCCTTTTTTGAGCCACGTGTCCTGCAAAACCATGCCGTAGCCACGGCGAAGCGACGCGCGGGTGACGTCCCTTGCGTCCGTGCCGTCGACAAGCACCTTTCCGGAGTCCGGGTCGTAGAAACGCATGAGGAGGTTTATGACGGTGGTCTTCCCGCACCCCGTGGGCCCGACGAGGGCGATTCTCTTTCCCGCGGGCGCGTCAACGCTGAGGTCCTTTATGAGGTCCCTCTCCGGCGTGTAGCTGAAGTCTACGTCTCTTATCTCGACGTGCCCCTCTATTTTTCCGAGCGCGCGCTTACCGTCCTTCGTCTGCGGCTTTTCGTCTATGAGCTCGTAAATCCTCCCCGCGCACGCTATGGAGTTCTGGAGCTCCGCTATGACGTCGGATATGTCGGTGAAAGGCTTCGTGTACTGGTTGGCGTACGACAGGAGCGTCGTCAGCCTCCCGACGTTGAACGCGAAGGGGAGAAGGGACGCCATCCCGGAAAATATCAGGGTCATCCCTCCCATGAGCGCCACGAGCGCGTAGATGACGGAGTTGACGAACCTCGTGCAGGGGTTCGTGAGCGACGAATAGAAAAGCGACCTCTGGGTGACGTGCGAGAGCCTTTCGTTTATTTCGTCGAACTCCCTTGCGGACTTATCCTCCCTGCCGAAGGCCTTGACCTCCTTCATCCCGCCTATCATCTCCTCTATGTAGCCCGTCTGCTCGCCCCTCGCCTCCGCGGTCTTTTTGGAGTATCTGTAACTGTGGTTTGAGATGTACCTCGCGACGAAAAGCGACAGGGGAGTGAGAAAGAACACGACGAGCGCTATCATCCAGTTGAAGATTATCATGAGAACGAGCGTCGCTATTATCGTGAGAACACCCGTGAAGAACTGCGTGAGCGCGAGAAGAAGTCCCTGCACGTACGTATCCACGTCGGCCACGCACCGCGAGACAATCTCGCCGTACGGCGTGGAATCGAGGAAACTTAAGGGGAGCTTCTGTATGCGGGAAAAAGCCCTGTCCCTCACCCTTTTTGAGACGGAGTAGACTATCCGGTTGTTTATGACGCTCATGAAGTACTGGGACACGACATAAAGAAGGACTATCGACGCTATCATGAGAAGGTCAATGACGATGTCCTTCACGACCATGCCATTTATGAGAACGTTTATTATGTCCCCTATGAGGATGGGCAAAATCAGCGTCCCCGCGACGCAGAGCGTGGCGAGCACGAGCGATAGTATGACGAGCGGCATGTCGGGCTTTAGCTCTTTGAGTATCCTGCGGAACGTCTCCCTACGCACGGCTCCCCTCCTCCCTTTCGTACTGGGTGTAGTGAATCTCCTCGTAGAGGGGACAGGTCTTCAAAAGCTCCTCGTGGGTGCCTATGCCGACGGTCTTCCCGTCGTCAAGAACTATTATGGTGTCGGCGTCCCTGACGGAGGAGGTCCTTTGCGAAACTATGAAGACGCACGGGTCGTAGTCGAGGCTTTTGAGCGCCTTGCGAAGTTTCGCGTCCGTGGCGTAGTCCAGCGCCGAGGCGCTGTCGTCCAGAATGAGTATGTCGGGTTTTCTGACGAGCGCCCTCGCAATGGTAAGGCGCTGTTTCTGTCCGCCGGAAAAATTCGCGCCGCCCTGTTCGACCTCCTCGTCGAGGCCCTTTTCCTTCGCCTCCACTATGTCGAGTCCCTGGGCGGTCTCCAAAGCTTTGTATATTTCCCCGTCGTCCGCGTCTGCACCCCATAGAATGTTGTCGCGGATGGTGCCTTTGAAAAGCACCGCCTTCTGCGGCACTATCCCGCACATGCCGCGAAGCTCCCTGTCGCCAACCGAGTTGACGTTCCTGCCCTCTATCTCGACCGTGCCTTCCGTCGCGTCGTAAAAATGCGGGATGAGGTTTATGAGCGTGGACTTGCCCGCGCCGGTACCGCCTATTATGCCGACTACGTCGCCCCTTTTCGCGGAAAAAGTTATGCCGTCCAGGGCGTAGTCCCCCGTGTCGCCGTAGCGCATGGATACATTGTTGAAGGATATGAACGGGGCGTTTTCTTTTTTCTCGGCGGGTTCGCCGTGTATGAGCGAAGACCGCGTTTCAAAGATTCCGGAAACCCTCTGCGCGGAGGAAAGCCCCCTCGATATGGTCACGATGTGCGACGCGAGCCGGAGTGTCTCCACGAGTATTTGGGCCATGTAGTTGTAGAGGGACACGACGTTCCCCTGCGACAGACTCCCCGAGCTCACGCCCAGCGCGCCCACGTATATGAGCACGATTATCATCACGTTGACGAGAGCGTACGTAAGAGGGTTCAAAAGAGCGCTGACCACCCCCGCCGCGGTCTCCCTGCGGTAGAGGTTCTTTGTGGACTCTTTGAATTTCGCGACGTCCTCCTTTTCCTTGCAAAATGCCCTCATCACTCTCGCGCCGGTGAGTGTCTCCCTCGTCCCGAGCGTGACGTCGTCCACGGCCGCCTGCACCTTCCTGTTGAGTGGCACGGTAAAAAGCAGCACCACCCCTATCACGGCGAGCATGACGACGATGCCGACGGTGACGACGAGTCCGGCCTCCCATGAGATGAGAAAGGCCATCACCATGGAACCCACCACTATGAGCGGGAACCTCGTGATGAGTCTCAAGATTATGTTCACCATGTTCATGACGTTGTTGACGTCCACCGTCATGCGGGTTATGAGCTTGGACGTACCGACGGAGTCGAGCTCCCTGTCGGAAAGGGACAGTATCTTCCTGTAAAGGTCGGCGCGAAGCTCCTTCGCGAACCCCGCCGAGGCCTTGGCCGCGAAATGCTGCCCCGTGACGGAAATGAGAAGACCCAGAATCCCGAGGCCCACGAGTATCGCGCAGCATATGAGGATGTAGTCGAGCCCCTCCCCGGCGTTTATCCCGTTGTCTATCATGGCCGCGACGACCCACGGAACCAGAAGGTCGAATATGACCTCCACGAGTTTGCACACGGGGGCCAGAATCGATTCCTTTCTGTAGTTTTTAAGATA
>JAJQAK010000074.1 GCA_021203845.1 Clostridia bacterium
GTGAGCGCGGCCGCGTCTTCCGCTTGTTCGTGTGTGTATCCGTACCCCGAACACTCATCGAAGGCCATTATTATGTCCGCGCCGAGATTTTCCTCTATCCCCATGACCTTCTCCGGGGAGAAGAGATGTTTCGAGCCGTCTATGTGGGAGTTGAAGTACACGCCCTCCTCGCGGATTTTGTTGAGCTTCGTGAGCGAAAAGACCTGGAATCCGCCGCTGTCCGTGAGAATCGGCCCGTCCCAGTTCATGAATTTATGGAGTCCGCCGGCCTTTTTCACCACGTCGTCGCCGGGACGAAGATACAGGTGGTACGTGTTGGAAAGGACTATGGAGGAGCCCGCCTCCTTAAGGTCCCTCGGAAGGACGCCTTTCACCGTCGCCTGGGTGCCCACGGGCATGTATACGGGCGTCTCCACGTCGCCGTGCGGAGTGTGAAAAATCCCGGCGCGCGCGCCCGTGCGTTTGTCGATGTGCTGAATCTCGAAAGAAAACTTACTCATAAAAAGTCACAAAAAAAGCGTGCAGTCGCCGAACGAAAAGAACCTGTATTTATTTTCGACCGCGATTTTGTAGATGTCCAGAACCTCCTCCCTCGAGGAAAAAGCCGAAACGAGCATTATGAGCGTGCTCTCGGGGAGGTGGAAGTTGGTAAGAAGCGCGTCCACGCATCTGAACCTGTACGGCGGATAGATGAATATCTCGGTGTCCCCTTTGCAGGCCTTCACGAAACCCTTTTCGTCCGCGACGCTCTCTATGGTTCTCACGGAGGTCGTGCCGACTGCTATCACCCTCCTTCCCTCTCTTTTCGCCGCGTTTATCCTTTCCGCCGCATTTTCCGATATCTCGTAGTACTCGGAGTGCATCTTGTGCTCTTCTATTTTCTCCTCCTTCACGGGACGGAACGTGCCGAGCCCCACGTGCAGCATGACCTCGACTATCTCCACACCCATGTCACGGATTTTTTGTAAGAGCTCCGGCGTGAAATGAAGTCCCGCCGTGGGGGCCGCAGCCGAGCCGTCGCGTTTCGCGTACACGGTCTGATATCTGTTTTTGTCTTCCAGTTTCTTTTTTATGTACGGCGGAAGGGGCATGGAGCCCACCTCGTCCAGGACCTCCTCGAAGACCCCGTCGCAGTGCATGCGCATTATCCGCTCGCCGGAGTCGGTGACGCCCTCGACCGTCATGGAAAGTCTGTCGGATACGATTATCTCCTTTCCCACCGTGCACTTCCTTCCGGGTTTTGCGAGCGTCTCCCATAGGTCCATGTCGAGGCGTTTATGTAAAAGTACCTCCACCGCGCCTCCCGTGGGAAGTTTCCCGTAGAGCCTCGCGGGAAGGACCTTCGTGTTGTTCACCACCATTACGTCCCCGGGCTTCAGATAGTCGCATATGTCGCGGAAAATCCTGTGCTCGACTTTCTTTGTCTTCCTGTCGTAGACGAGCATGCGGGACGAGTCCCTCGGCTCCGCGGGGGTCTGCGCTATGAGGTCTTTGGGAAGGTCGTAATAAAAATCGGATGTTCTGAGCATACCGTCAGCCGCCTTCTTCCTCGTCTTTTTCGAACATCGACAGCTGCTTTTTCTGCGTGTCCGAGATCTTCCAGCCTATGTGCTCGTATCCGCCCTTGAGGATTATCCTGCCCCTCGGCGTCCTCGCGATGAAACCGAGTTGCAGAAGATACGGCTCGTACACGTCCTCTATGGTCCCGGGGTCCTCGTTTATGACCGCGGAGAGGGTCTCGAGCCCCACGGGCCTTCCCTCGAACTTTTCCGCCATGGCGCGAAGAAGCGCCCTGTCGGTGTCGTCGAGGCCGAGGGAGTCTATGTCCATCCTGGAAAGCGCGTATTCCGCGTCCTTCGGCGTGACAATCCCGCTCCCGCCGCTCACGGAGGAAAAGTCCCTCACGCGTTTTAAAAGCCTGTTCGCTATCCTCGGCGTCCCCCTGCTTCTCGATGCAATCATCTTCGCCGCGGCGTCCTCTATCTCTATGCCGAGCTTTTTCGCGCTCACGTTTATTATCTCTTTGAGCTCGTCCGGGGTGTAGCTGTCGAGCCGGCACACAATCCCGAACCTGTCTCTCAAAGGGTTCGCTATCATCCCCGCGCGGGTCGTCGCGCCTATGAGAGTGAACTTTCTGAGGGCGAAACGGATGCTCCTCGCGCTCGGACCCTTCCCGACTATGAGGTCTATGGCGTAGTCCTCCATGGCGGAGTAGAGTATCTCCTCGACGCTGTGGTTGAGCCTGTGTATCTCGTCTATGAAAAGTACGTCCCCGTCGTTGAGGTTCGTAAGTATCGCGGAAAGGTCCCCCGCCCTCTCTATCGCGGGGGCCGCGGTGAGCTTGAGCTGTCCGCCCATCTCGGCGGCTATGATGTGGGCGAGCGTGGTCTTGCCGAGCCCCGGCGCGCCGTAGAGAAGGACGTGTTCGAGGGGCTCCTCCCTCTTTTTTGCCGCCTCTATGTAGACCTTGAGGTTTTCCTTGACCTTCCCCTGGCCTATGTATTCGTCCATGGTCTTGGGCCGGAGGGCGTTCTCCTCGGCGTCGTACTCGCCCTTCGTGCTCTTTACGAGGCTTTCGAACTCCTCCGGAAGGCCGCCGTCGTCAAAAAATCCCATCTTAAGTCAACCTCACATGTTTCTCATGCAGTGCATGAGTATGTCCTCTATGGTGACGGCGCCGCTCCGTATCGCGGCGTCCACGGCGCGTGAACTTTCCGCCCTCGAATATCCGAGCGACATGAGCGCCACTACCGCGTCCTCGTACCCAGTCGCCGCGACGACACTCTCCCCGCCTTCGCCCTCCCCGGCGTAGGCGAGTCCCACCTTGTCCTTGAGCTCGAGTATTATCCTGTCCGCGGTCTTTTTCCCGAGGCCTTTGACGTTCGTGAGCGCCTTGGCGTCGGACTGCGCTATCGCGAGGACCACCTTTTTGAAATCCGTCTGCGACAAAATCCCTATCGCCAGCCTGGGGCCCACGCCCTGGACAGATATGAGTTTTAGGAAAAGCTGCTTTTCCTCGACGGAGGAAAAACCGTAAAGCGAGACGTCGTCCTCCCTGACGGACATGTACGTGTACACCTCGCCCTCGTTCTTTCCGGAAAGGCTCTGCGCGGCGGAGCCGGAAAGGTACACCTCGTACCCGACGTCCCCGGACAAAATCACCGCACTCTCGGCGTCCATGGAAAGAATTTTTCCGCGTAAATATGCTATCACGATGTCTTCCCCCTCTCTCTACTTTATCCCGAACTCGCCGGAGAATCTCGACGTGTTCGCGTGGCATATCGCCACGGCGAGGCCGTCCGCCGCGTCGTCGGGCCTGGGCTTGGCTTTGAGTCTCAGCATGGCGGTGACGACCCTTATCATCTGCCCCTTGTCGGCGTTGCCGTACCCCGTTATCGCCTGCTTCACCTGCCCAGGCGTGTACTCGTAAAGTTTCTGGCAGTATTTGTAGCAGGTGAGAAGCGTGACCCCCCTCGCGTGCGCCACGGGGATGCCGGTCGTGATGTTGTTCACGAAAAAGAGCTCCTCGACGGCAATCTCGTCCGGTCTGAACTTTTCCAGTATCATGTTTATGCCCTTTTCGAGGACGGCGAGCCTCACGGGGAGCGGTTCGTCCTTGGGCGTCTCCACGACGCCGTAGTCTATGGGCACGAGCGTGCCGTTTTTGAGTTTCTCTATCGCCCCGTATCCCATGAGCCCGAGGCCGGGGTCTATTCCGAGTATGGTCAATTTGTCTCCGAAAATGTTTGCGTGCCGCGGTGATTTTGTTTATAATCATTCTATTATAAACGGCGATTTTCGTCAAATGATATAGGGTGCAATATGGGCAAACTCTGGCAGGGCCGCTTCGATGGCGGCACGGCGGCTAACGCGGATCTTTTCAACGACTCCCTTCCCTTTGACCAAAGGATGTGGCGCGAGGACATCACCGCGTCCGTGGCGCACGCGACCATGCTCGGCGAGTGCGGGATAATAACGAAAGAGGACCAAAAGGCCATCGTCGACGGCCTTAACGGCATATACGCCGACATGGAGAGCGGAAAAATATCCGACATCACGGGCGCGGAGGACATCCACTCCTTCGTGGAAAACGAGCTCGTGTCGAGAATAGGCGACGCCGGGAAAAGGCTCCACACGGCGCGCTCGAGAAACGACCAGGTGGCGACGGACTTCAGACTCTACGCGAGAGGGGCCTTCGACAGGCTCGCGAAATCCCTCGCAAATCTCACGGAAAGTCTCGTGAGACAGGCGGAGGGCAGTCTCGACGCCGTCATTCCGGGATACACGCATTTGAGGAAGGCGCAGCCGATGTGCTGCGGGCATTTCTTCTGCGCGTACGCCGAGATGTTTTTAAGAGACCTCGACAGGGTGACAGCCTCGAGAAAGAGGGCGAACGTCATGCCGCTCGGAAGCGGCGCGCTCGCGGGAACTTCGTATCCAATAGACAGGGACATAACCTGCGCTCTTTTGGGATTCGACAAACCTTCCGACAACTCGATAGACGGCGTGTCCGACAGGGACTTTTCGGCCGAGTTCGCGTTCGACTGCTCGCTCATAATGTCGCACCTGTCGCGCCTTTGCGAGGACCTCATAATATATTCGGGCGGGGAGTTCGGACTTTTCGAGATATCCGACGCCTACTCCACCGGCTCTTCGATAATGCCGCAGAAGAAAAACCCCGACATATGCGAGCTCATACGCGGAAAAACGGGAAGGATATACGGCTATCTCACGGCGATTCTCACCGTGCTCAAGGGAATCCCCCTCGCGTACGACAAGGACCTCCAGGAGGACAAGGAAGGTTTTTTCGACTGCGAGACGAACACGACGGCGTCCGTCGACATCATGGCCGAAATGCTGGGTGCAGTGACCGTGAACAAAGAGGCCTGCGAGCGGGCCGCGGAAGAGGACTTCTGCTGCGCGACCGACGTCGCGGACTATCTCACGAAAAAAGGCGTGCCCTTCCGCACCGCCCACTCCGTCACGGGCGCGATAGTGAGACACTGCATTGATAGCGGCAAAACCCTGCAGTCGATGACGGCGGAGGAATACAGAAACTTCTCCGAAAACTTCGAGGGCGACATCACGTCCTTCGTCTCCGGCAGAGCCTGTGCGGACGCGAGAGACTCCTTCGGCGGGGCCTCGAGAAAGTCCGTCGAAAAAAACATCGGGTCGATAAAGGCGAGACTCGACACCTTCAGATAGATTACACCCATACCTCCTTTGTTAAATTTTTAGGTTAAGGCCGTGCGGCAAGCTCCGCACGGCCTTATCTTTGCGATCTTTTTTTTCTCAAACCTTTTCGACGGACAGCCTGTACATGAAGCTCCGCCCGTTTTTGTCCGCGAAGTTCATGAACGGTTTCAGGGTTATCTCCCTCGGCACCGAAGGAAAATCGTTCAAGCCCCACCATAACTCCATAGTGGCATATTTGGGGCTTTTTTTCCGTTTTTCGGTCATTTTTTTCCGTTTTTTACGTCAAAAAGCAAGCAAAAGGTAGCTCTTGGACAGCGAAAAAAAAATTTTTGTTACTAAATTGTTACATAAAACTCGGCTGAATTTCGGACACGGACGGTGACTCGGAGTCCGAGCTTTCAGCCCGTGACGGTGTCTGTGGAACCTTAAGTAATCGGCCGTGTCAACGTCTCTTCGTGTCAACGTCTCTTTCTGCTGCCGTACCTCGACAGCCCTATCTTTTTGTCATACCCGAAGGTCGGCCTGTTCATCTTGGCCATCGTGTCCCGAAACTCGTTTACGAAGTCCACGGCCTCCTTTGCCATGAAGTAAAGCTCCTCCTCCGTAAAGTCGAGACAAGAAAGAGCGCACCCCTTGAAAAGTCTCAGTGTCGTCTCGACGTCTCCCCCGACGTACGCGCAGATTCTCGTCATGGCGGCGGACACGTTCTCCTGGTCAGTGGCAAAAGGCCATCCCCCGAAGTAAAGATATACCCCGAGCGGATCCCGCCCGCTGTCTATCTCTTTCTTAAGAGCCTTCCCGTCATCTTCTGATAAAAGGGCGAGACGCGCCTCGACGACCTCTTTGGGGATGTGCTCGTCCCATGACGCCGGTATGTACTCCAAAGGATCGTTTTCGGGATCCCGGGGCACGGCCCTTTCCTTAGCCTTTTCCGAAGGCTCCGGCACCTTCCCGAACACGAGGTCCCAAAGGCGCGAAAATCTTTCCTCTGTATCGGACTTCCCTTCTCCGGGAGCCGTATTGCCTTCTTCTTTCATGTTAATCCTCCAAAACCAACGCATGGTTGTTTCCCCTCGCGTCGCTGTATGAAGATTATATCTTCTGAAACACGCAAAGGCTTTTTTACAAAAAATTATGAGTTTAT
>JAJQAK010000183.1:0-4295 GCA_021203845.1 Clostridia bacterium
TAGTGCTATACTATAATTGTTCCGAGGGGAACGGAAAAAATGAATGGGGGTACCTGTTATGATGAACCTGTATGTTGTGACTGTTAACTATGAACACCTGTATGTGTTCAAGACCTTGTCCAATGCGCTTGACCTGTTCTATACGCAAGCCAATGCCGCGGAAAATGATCTTCAGCGGTACAATATGGACCACGGCAAGGGATTTATTCCTACATTGAACCCCGACAAGATCGAAAATGACCTTGAAAAGTGGGGGCAAGCGTCCTTTGAAAACCTCTATATCACGCTTAAGATTGAACAAGCGCAAGCCGGAGAATCCCTGTAATAGGGATTCTCCAATGAAAGGAAAATGAACATGACTATTCAAACAATGATTAAAACATATAAACAATATGTGATTGCCAATCTGTTTATAATCGGCTTTATCGTAGACAACAACGTGTATGCGGTTGAATTTAAAAACATCCCGCCACGATTTTTAAAACAAGAAAAAGCAAGTTCAAAAAACGGTGGCGGGTATAGTTTAAGATTGAGAATACCAACAGATGAGAAAATGAAAATGTTAAATAAAGCAACGTATATAGGTACAAAGGACATATTAAAAAATCAAAAGTACAATAAAGGCGACATGTTTGAAAAAGCAATTACAGAACTAAATGGGCAACGTTGGGAAAAAGATAACACGCCATTTTGGAAAGCAAGCGATTTGAAAATAGGCAAAACAGAAATTCAAATCAAATTAGATACAGCAACAATTTGCACAGAGTCAAATCTAAAAAAAGCAAAACAAGAAAAAGCTGATTGAAAAAATCAGCTTTTTCAATTTCATTTTTTGCAAGTTTTACGTTTCAATCTTGCAAAAATTCAAATATTCATTCAAATGAATATTTTCGTCGTCCTGCACAAAAACCGCCCTCAAAAGCCCCTGATTTTTTACACCTAGCAATTCACACAAAAAATCGCCTTCTATCCATTCCATTTTTGTGCAAATTGCCGAAGCGCGGCGCGCGAACCATTGAATTTTTCAAACGCGCGCCGTTCGTCGAATTGCACAAAATATAGGCAAAAATTTTGGTTAAAATGTCAATGTAAAAAATCGCGCCCGAAATCCCGAAATTTTTGTGCAATTCGACGAAAAATGCCCTGGTTAGCCGCGACTAACCCGCTTCGGCAAAATGCACAAAAACCGCCCTCAAATTTTCTTCATCTTTGTGCAACTTGCCGTATTGACATTTCAGTCCGGTCATGCTATACTATAGGTACAGTAAAGAAAGGAGCTGGACAGCATGACAGCAAACACAATGATCCGCAACTACCGCGCCTACAGCGCCGCCGATCGGTACATTATCGGGTACCTTGACAACCACAACGTCTATATGGTGGAAACAGACAAAATCATGCCGCGTTTCTTGCATATGGAGAAAGCAAGCCAAAAAAACGGCGGTGGATATAGTCTCCGGTTGCGGATCACGAAAGACCGCAAACAGGAATTGAAAAATCAAAATCCGGTTTGCTTAGGATCGGAAATGATTTTAAAATCCACCCTTTATAACCGCGGCGAGATGTTTGAAAAGGCGGTGACCGAATACCTCGGACAAACGTGGACAAAAGACAACAAGCCTTTCTATAAAGGCGGCGACATTGAAACAAAAGACCACAGCTATCAAGTCAAGTTTGACGGAGCAACGGTCACAACGGAAAGCGTGCTGAAAAGGGCGCGTCAAGAGCTGAAAAGCTCTTGACAAACTCTTTCCCGCGTGATATAATAAGAACATCAAAAGAAAGGTTGTGTATGATATGGACAAAATGCTTGTGTTTGATATGGACGGCACATTGGGAAACTTTTACAGCGTGGACGGTTGGCTTGAATACTTGCACAATTCCGATCCATACCCCTATAAAAACGCCGATCCGCTATACGATATGGAAAACTTGAACATTATTCTTAATGCCCTTAAGTTTTTCGGTTGGAAAATAATAATCACATCATGGCTTGCAATGAACAGCACAAAAGAATTTGATAATACCGTGAGAACAGCAAAAAAAGAATGGCTTGCCCGCTATAACTTTCCATATGATGAAATTCATTTAGTAAAATATGGACGTACAAAAGCCGATTGCACAAGGGCAAAACAGGGCTATCAAATCCTAATAGACGATAACGAAAAAATCCGCAACGGTTGGACATTAGGCGCAACAATAGACGCAAACACCGACATCATAAAACCCCTACTAAAAATTTTAAACGCGGAAATCGCGGGTCAAAATTCTTGACCCCGATTTTTTTTCGTCAAAATGCACAAAAATAAAATTCAGCAACCTGCACAAAAACCTCAACGGCGGGAACCCGCTTTTTGTGCATTTTGACGAGGGCGGCGCGCACACTAACGTTTTTTTTGGAGGCGCGCCGCCATTCCGCTCGGTTGCGCTCAATCGACATTTTTTCGCTAAAAATCGTTGAAATATCGGGGTTTTTGAATCCCATAATGACCGGGCCGCCGCATTTTTGTGCATTTTGACGAAGATTTTGATTCATATAACGGGTTGACAAAATAGTTCAAAGGTGCTATAATACAATTATACATTTGAAAGGACGTGATAAAATTTGGGACGCAAGAAACATTATTTTGTAGTGCTTGACACAGAAACAACTAACACAATAGAACAACCGATTTGTTATGACATAGGTTGGACTATTACAGACCGCAACGGAGACATTTTTTTAAAACGAAGTTTTATAATTGGAGAAATTTTTTTGGATGAAAAAAGCATGATGCAAAGTGCCTACTATGCCGAAAAAATACCGCAGTATTGGGAAGATATAAAGGCGGGTACCCGCAAAATTAAGTCTATCTTTTCAATAAAGAAAACTCTCAAACAAGATATGAAAAAATTCAAAACTATAAAAGTTGGAGGTTATAATACAAGTTTTGATAAACGCGCATTAAACAATACTATAAGGTGGATTACTAAAAGTAAATTTCGTTGGTTCTTTCCTTTCAAAACAGAATTTTTTGATATTTGGAACATGGCTTGCCAAACAATTTTAAATACTCCCTCGTTTATAAAATACGCCGTCAAAAATCATTTTATAAGCCCCTCTAATAACATTATTACGAACGCCGAAGTTTGCTACGCCTTTATAAATAATACCCCCGATTTTAAAGAATCACATACCGCGCTTGAAGATTGTATAATCGAAACTGCAATATTAAAAAAGTGCTATCGCACACATAAAAAAATGGACACCTCTATAAAATGTAACTGTTGGCGGCTCCCTCAAATCAAAAGGAAAGAAATGGAAAAAGCTGGGGTTATTTAACCCTAGCTTTTTTTACACGGCCCTGACAATTTTTACCAGCGGCGCCCGGGCCCCGTCAAAATCACCAAAAACCGCATCCCTAGCCCGCATGATTTTGTACACTTTCACGAGTTGACTTTTGAAAAATTTTATGATATACTTTAAGAGTAGTCAAGAGAAAGATAAAAATAAAGAAAGGATGTTGCTCTATGACACGTAAGGATTATTACACGCGCATTATGGAAGTTGTATCCGAAACCCAGTATGAGGATACGCAGGAATTGATGGACTTTTTGGCGCATCAGCTTGAGATTATCTCTCGCCCCTCCTCTAAGTCTACCAAGATGACGGAAGCCCAGCTTGAAAATGAGGGCATTAAGGATCGGATGGTCGCCGTTATTCGTAACGCCGCGGAGCCTATCTCTATCCCCCAGATTCAGACGGCAGATCCCGATTTGGCAAGTTATTCCAATCAGAAAATGTCCACTCTGTTGAGCCAGCTTGTAAAGGCGGGCGTGCTTGAGCGCGGTAAGGATGGACGCACCACAGTGTTCTCTCTGTCCGAGTAAGAGCGGGGCGGTAGCTGTTCAGCTACCGCCATTTTTTACCAGCGGATTTCCAAAATTTTCCAGTCCGCGCCCGGGCGCCAGGGTTTTGTGCATTTTGACGAATTTGCATTTTGCTATTGACAATTTTATTATTTTATGATATACTTATAATATCAAAAGGAAAGGAATTGATAAAGATGACGATGAGTAAAGAGGCTATGATCCGTTCTCTGCAGGGCACGATGGAAATTGATTTGGACATGACGCGCGAATTTGTCCAACGTCATCCGATTATTACTGCGGACATCCTCCGACACGGGTGGGATTATTTCACGCCCAATGCGATCCGCCTGATTTATAATTGGGCCGTTAGAAATGGGTATATCTGCGGTTGCGAGCAACAGGTCACGGGAATCTAGGGCGGGGTAAAATATACCCCGCTTTTT
>JAJQAK010000183.1:4395-6208 GCA_021203845.1 Clostridia bacterium
AATCACCGCGGCCCGGGGTGCCGTCATTTTTACCAAATCCCGCCCCTAATTTTTGTACACTTTGTCAATAGACAAAACACTTACAAAGTAGTATACTATAATTGTTCCAAGGGGAATAGAAAGGTGAAAAATTAAAAAGGATGTGTAAATAATGAATCTGTTGACAATCTTTATCCTGTTGAATATCGCAAATGTGGTCGGCTCTACGATCCGCTCTCTCTGTACCATCAACTGTAACAAGTGGGTTGCATCGCTTGTAAACTCCGTGTATTTCGGTTTCTATACCGTGGTAATTGTTTACACTTTGTGCGACCTCCCGCTCCTTATGAAAGCTGGGGTTGTCGCTCTCTGTAATCTCGTTGGCGTGTTCATTGTTAAGTTTATTCAAGAAAAACTCCGCAAAGATCGCTTGTGGAAAATTGAATTAACTGTTAAGAATCGCCGCGCTGATGAACTTGCGGCTGACCTTTCCGAAATCGAAATTCCGTATAATTATGTTGACGCGGGGCCGCATACAATTTTTAACATCTATTGCGCAACTCAAAAGGAAAGTGCAATGGTAAAAACACTTGTCGAACGGTATCATGCAAAATACTTTGTTACTGAAACAAAACTCCTCTAAAAATTGAAAAAATCCTGCCGATCGCTCACTTTCTACCACCTTTCCGAGCGGTCGGCGCCCGGGGCGCCATCAAAATGCACAAATCCCGCTCCAGAATTTTGTACATTTCGTCAATAGACAAAAGAACAAAGTCATGATATACTATAAACACAGTTAAGGAAAGGAAGTGCCTAGTATGGTATGGAAAATCACGCTTGCGCGCACAACTACTCAATACATTTATGATACTTATCAAAGTGCAAATGATCATTTTTGGCGGGAAGTGCATCGGGCGGAAGCAAAATTCGGAGATGGAAAAGTTTTCTATTTTGAAAATGGTACACGCTGGCAACAAGGCGGTTGTTCCGCTAACTTTATTGAATTGAAAGGGGTTTAAAAAATGGTATTGACTGGTATTTATGTTTTGACTGTTGACAATCACGTTTGGGCAACCTACACAAACCGCGTTAAAGCGTGGCAGAATTGGGAATTGTATGTTATTGACAACCTTGTTGAACGCGGTTATGAAGCTGACCAGATTATGGAAATTTGCGCGAACGCTGCTCAAGATTTCTTGAACGGAGACTTTATTGAAAGTAACGAAAACATCGTGATGGGGCTTGAATACGTCGAATTTGTCGAGTAAAAGTTGCGGGACTGGGAAATTTTTCCAGTCCGCGCCCGGGACCTCGGTAATTTGCACAAAAACCGCCTCTCAAAAACCTAATTCTTTGTGACATTTGTCAATAGACAAAACACCCTCTAAGTGCTATACTATAATTGTTCCAAGGGGAACAGAAAAAAATTTTTTGGAGGTATGCATTATGGCTAACAAGATGACGCGCAAGGATTACTATTCCCGCTTGATTGAGATTGTTACGCAGTCTCGTGTGGAGGACGCAGTGGAGGTGTGCGAGTTTCTGACGCATCAGATCATGCTGTTGGATAACAAGTCCAGCTCTAGCGGACAGACCAAGCGGCAAGCCGAAAATGACGGCTTGAAGGGTAAGATCGTGGCGGTGCTTTCCGCTAATCCGATGTCCATTTCCGAGATCACGGCTTGCGATTCCGCGTTTGCGGGCATGAGCAACCAGCGCATGTCGCAGTTGCTGTCGCAGTTGATCAAGGCGGGCATTGTTGAGCGGGTGAAGGAAGGCAAGGTGAGCAAGTTCGTGTTGGCATGAGAGAGCGGGGCGGGTTCGTCCCGCTCCA
>JAJQAK010000028.1 GCA_021203845.1 Clostridia bacterium
ATCGCGTTCGTCTTCAGGGAGAGACATTCGCTGTATGCCTGCATCGTCGCCACGAGACCCTGCCGAAGCTCCTTCATCTCGCCTTCCAGCTTCGCCGTGCATTCCGAGATCTCCCCGCGAAGCGTCTCCACCTTCCCCGTCTGCTCCCTCACGAGCCCGTTGCATTCCTCCTTCAGGGAGACCAGCGAGTCCTTCAGAAGGGAGTTCTCCGACTCCAGCTCCCTCTCCTTCGCCCATCTGTGCAGTTCCGACGCCGTCCTGAGCGCGCATCCCGCAGAGGTATTCGTCCGAGAAGATGTGTCCGGGTCTTTCGATTCCGACGTTTTCGGAGAGCTCTCTGAGCCTTTTGAGTGCCGCGAGGGTCTCCTCTCTTGCCCTTGCGGGGTCGTACTCGTCTCCGTCGTCGTCGAAGTCTCCGTATTCGTCGTCTTCATACTCTTCGTCCCCGTACTCCCCAGGCTCGTATCCGTCGTCTCCGCTCTCTCCGCTTTCTGCGAAGTTTCCGTATTCGACATCTTCGGTGGGCCCGAGGTCGCCTTCTCCGGGTTTTCCGCCAAAGGCGTCCCATCCTTTTCGGGAGTTTCCATCGGCAGACTTTCCGCCCTTCCCGACGTTTTCCATTCCGGCTCCGTTTCCGAGAACTTCGTTTCTGGTCCCATCGCCGACTCCGGGTGTGCTTCCGCAGACGCTGTCTGCGGATTCTTCTTCGTCTTCAGGATACTCGGGAGCAATGTCTTCTGTCCCGATTCTACCTTCGACGGCAATTCCGCTTCCTTCCGCGGCGAAGTTTCCGGAATCCCGGTCAACGCCGCTTCCGACTCCGGCATTTCCGCGATCGATGCCTGTTGCTTCGCATCTTCCTCCGACGATGTTTTCTCCGTCGTCGCGTTGTACAACGGATACTCTTTCAGAATCGGACCCGGTCGCATTCCTGTCTTGCTTGATGTAAGTGACATATTTTATCACCTCCTGTTTTGTAAAATCATTGCCCAATGTTTTTCCCCACACGGTTTTTTTCGTCTCCGGATGAAGGTAGAGATAGTCCGTGTCGGATTTAACTATTTTCACGCCGTATTCTTTGAGATGTCCCGCAAACTCCTCCTCTGAATGCGACGTTCTTTTTGCTTCCCGCACGACCTCTCTTATGTCTTCTTTCCAGCATGCCTTGCCTCTGGATATCATGTCTATCTCGGCCGGCAATCTCCTTACGGCGATATCCGGGAAATATCCATATGGGTGAAAGCCGAACGAAACGGCGATTTTCTCGGCTTCTTTTCTCATCGCGACCAAATCGACCAGGGAAAAATTCGGTTTATGTCCGACCACGGGGTCTATAGCGTTCACGATTGCATGCGCGTGAATGCTGTCAATGTCCGTGTGAACGGCAATCACAATCTCGTAATTCGGCATAATAGCTCTCATGATGCACGCTGCACAATCGAGCACCTTTTCCGGCGAAGGGTTGTCCCTCGCAAAGCCACTGATCACAACATGCAGATACTTGATCTCCCCGTCTTCCTTTCCCCTGCCGAAAATGTCCATCGTGTCTCTGAACTGTGCGGCATAGTTTTCGTCCTCGATAAGATTCATGACGGTGTAACACGCGGCTTTGCCGGGCTTGAGAATGTAGCTGATCTTTCCGGCGACCGGCTTTTTGCTCTTGAATACATGAAAGAAGGCAGACATCTACTCTTCCCCTCCAGTGGCCGAGGCAAGCTTTGCATAGACGTCGGCACATTTTGCGATTGCAGAAAGCTTATCCGCCTTTCCAGCGTTGCCGTGCAAAGCCGCATTGAGTTCCGGCCCCAGTTCGAGCAACTCGGCCTTTATTTCGCCGAAAGGGATGTCCGGCTGGTTTTCGATCGCGCCGAGAATCAGCTTCCCCCTGCTGACGCCTTTCTCCTTGGCCATGCCGTTAAGGATGTTCCTCTCCGTGCTTGAACCCCAGAACTGAATCAGCACGAGTCTGCCGCCGTCACGTTCCTTCATGTCGTTTTCGTCTCTCTCTTCTGACATAGTCGTATCCTCCTTTTACCGCCGAAATCAGATCCGCATATGCCGATTTGCACGCGCCGAGCACGGATCCAATGTAGGCTCTGTCTTCGACCGTCCATTCTTCGTCCGACAGCGCGCGGTTCAGCAAATTCGCCTGTCTTCTGAGTTCCATGGACATTGCCGCGACGTCGAGTTTCGACACCATGGGTTTGTTCTCCACGACACGCATCACATATTCGCATATGGAAAGGCCGCTGGCCTTAACCTTTCCGTACAGAAAAGCGCGTTCTACCGCAGTCACCCGGATTCCCATATTGAGAGCTCTCACGTCGTCGCGATTGGCTTTCTTTACCATAAACAACCTCCGAATAAATTCGCATATCTTCCAGCCTGCCGCCACACGATCCCGAAACATAACCCGTATTTCGTTTTGCCGTCGGCGCGTTTCCGGTAAAGCGCGCCGTGCCCGATAAGGTCGGGCCGACAGCCTGTACTGCCCGTAACGACATCACATATCCGTGCGTGCACGTCTATCCGTAATCTGTTTTTTTCATCTGACACCTCCGTGTAATTGTTTTTTTCAGCCCCGTCCGAAGCCGTCGAAGACTGACACGTCTCGTCCAAACAACGTAAAGCCGTATCCCGTCGTCCCGTAAAACCAAGCACCCCCGAAGACCGGAGGTGCTATATACCTCCATTATATACCCGAATTTTTTTGTGGCAAATGCAAACAGGTACTATTTTATGTTTGAAAATAACGAAAATTTTGAACATTTCATGTACATTCTCGGATGTTAAATGGATATTTCGGCAAAATAACATAAGGAATGATATCATCTAACATTCATATGAGAGATTTTAACAAAATTTGTAGTACCAAATTTGTACTAAAAATTTATAAATTTTTTTCGGGTGGCCACTGCCAACAAAAAGCCCCGCAGATTACTCCGGGCGCTTTCAATTTTTTTTCATTGTACACCCGAGATTTTTACCACAAAATGCAAACTGGGATCTTCATTGTTCTAAATTAACGAAAATTTTGAACATTTATACCTCATGCGGATGTAAAAATGGATTTTTTGGCAATAAATTTAAAAAAACCGTGTTAATAACGTTCATTTCGAACCAAACTAACAGAATTTTAGAGACAAATCTGTCTCTGAAAAAATTAAAATTTTTTCAAAGAACACTAAAAAAGGCCCGCGCAACGCGAGCCGATTTCATTATTATGAGTTTTTACAAAGTCCGAATCACTTCTTCTCTTCAAGCTTTCCTTCAACGGAGAGCTCTTTTTCTTTCCCCATCTTCGTTCCCGTAAGAACGTTGTATACGACCGCGGCCAAGGCTCCGCCAACAAGGGGCGCGAGGATCCAGATATAAAGCTGGCTCGCGGATGTCGTGCTGCCTCCTATGAGCTGCAAAATGGCCGGTGCCAAGGAACGTGCGGGGTTTACGGACGTACCCGTGAATCCGAGTCCTATAAGATGTACGAGGCAGAGCGCGAGACCTATTACTATGCCGGCGTTTGCTCCCTTGTGGTATCTCTTGTCCGTCACACCGAGAACGCAGATGACGAATATGAACGTCAGAACTATCTCTACGACGAACGCTACGACGATGGACGTGGCATTGGGATCACCGCCTTCTTCCACTCCGCTTGCGGCAAGAAGGAAAGTCTGTATCTCATTTCCACCGAGTTTCTCGAACGAAACGCAGAACGCCGCCAGAAGGAACGAGCCTATGAACGCGCCCACTACCTGGGCCCCTACGTATGCTCCGAACTCTTTCCACGACATTCTTTTCGATATGGCGCAGCCGAGGGAAACCGCGGGGTTGATGTGGCATCCGGAGATGTTCCCTATGGAGTAGGCCATGGCGACTATCACGAGACCAAACGCAAGAGACGTGGCCACGATGTCACAGTTTGACCATACGGCCACGCCACACGCGACGAGCGTGAGAACGGCCGTGCCCACGCATTCGGCGATGCATCTCTTAAGCAAATCCTTGTTCATTATAAATATATCCTCCGTGTCTCAAACACAATTTTATCTTACAAAAGGCGCACTGCCTTCCGAATTCATAAGTAATTATACCCCATGACCAGCCTTAATACAATACGTTTCGGGTAAAAAACCCGCCTTACGGAATTATTTGTCGGCTTTTTCGGTTTTGTCGCCGGTGTCTTCCCCGTCGCCTTCACCGGTCTCCTCCGAGGCGAGGGAGGCTTTCCTCCTCTCGTTGAGAATGCCGTACACAAGGAGCATGTCGACGGCCAGCATGACGACGCAGCCTACGGCAAAGAGAACGGTGTATGTGATTCCGCCCGCGGGAACGATTGTCGCGAGAAGGGCGACAGCCGCGATTGACGCAACCTTTTTGGACTTTTTGCCGCTCCCGTTTTTGGATCTTATGACGAGGAACACAACGAGAAGAATCAAAGCTACAAGGGTCTCAACGTCCAGAAGAATCGCGAAGAAGTATATCATCGTGGTGAGGTCTGTTTCGTCGCCGCCCACGAGCACGTAGCGCGAAAGGTGCGTCGTCGTGAACGTTATGTACTGTCCGTCCTCGGAAAGGGTCGTGTCGTAAACCTCCACCCTTCCGTCGTCTCCGACGTACAGAATCTGAAGTCCCTCGACGCCCACGAGTCCCGAAGAAAGCTTTATGGTTATGGTGTAGTTTCCCTCGAAGAGCGCGAGCTCCGTGTCGCTTACGGTGTCCACGAGCATTACGCTGTACACGGCGAGAACCTTCTTTCCGTCCACATAGGAGTCGAGATCGCCTTCCAGCGTGTCGTTTGCCGCCACGAGCTCGCCGTCCGCTATTTTGTCGTCCAGGGACGCGTTTATGAGTTCACGGTATATGACGAACTTCGTGAGCCCCGCGACTGTCCCCTCTATCGTAATCTCCCCCTCCGTTCCGCCTTCCGAGGTGTCTCCGGAAAGAGTCTGCCCGGGCAGAAGCTCGAGGTTCTGAAGGTCTTGAAGAGACTTCTCGAGATACGCGGTGTAGATCTCATCTATCACGTCCATCGACTCGACGACGAGCTCCCCGAGACACTGCAAGATGTCGTCGTACTCGTACCTCAAAACGGTTTCGTCGTACAGTCCCGATCTCAAAAGATTTTCGTAGAGCTCGGTTATCTGTCCCTCGGTTATCGTGGCGTACTCCTGTTTGTTTATTTCGAGGGTCGCCCACTCGAGTATGGCGTCTATGTTCTCCATGAGGTCCTGGAGGTACTTGTCCGGGTCGGTCCTTCCGCCGTCGAACTCGAATTCCCAGTCGTCGAGGTCTTCGACGGCCTTTTCGTAGGACTGCGAGACGGAGCCGCCGGCGTCGCCCATGCAGCCCGTCATGGTCTCGTCGAGCTGGTCCTGGACGCCGTCCTTTTCCTCCTCGAAAGCGTCGCTCCTGTCCATGTCGTCCACGACGTCCTGAAGGTCGTCGTACCCCTTGTTGTCCAAGGCGTCGCTGCTGTTCACGAATATCTTGCCGCACTTGGGGCAGTAGTAGACCTCGTACCTGTCATCGTATCCCGCGAGGTCCTCGTACCCCTCCGTTTCGGAGGTGACGCGCTGTATGCCCCTGTGGTACGCGCCGCTCAGAACCCTGACCACGACGCCCTTGCCGTCGCCGTACTCGTATATGACCTCGCCGGTCGTAGAGCACGTGGCTTCGACTATGCATGTGTATCTGTACCCGACGCCGTCCTTAATCTCTTTAACATCCTCGAGGTTCAAAACAAGGTTACCCTCATCGTCTACATACCACGCGTCATCCGGGATTTCGAGGTGTCCGTCGTTTTCCTCGACGAATCCGGGAAGGTCCACGGTGCCGTACGCCGAGAAGGAATAGGTCACGCCGTTGTCCGCGACGACGGTAGACGATATTTCGTATTCGAGTTCGACGCCCAAAGCCACCTGTCTCGACTGCGTCGAGCCGTCCGGCAAAATTTCCTCGTAGTCATAGAACTCGACCCGCGTCTCGTAGAAGTTTTCGGAAAGATAGAACGAGTACGTCACCTCCTCGCCGCAGAGGCATGTGAAGCAAATCTTCAGCACGGAGGTATTCTCGTCGAAATCCCACGAGCCCTGTATGTCGTATCCGTGTCCGAGCTC
>JAJQAK010000022.1 GCA_021203845.1 Clostridia bacterium
CAATCAGAAAATAGTAGAGACGATGCGCATTGAGTATAAGGAGAACTGGAATCCGGAGCCGATACTCCACACAATCTGCGCATTTGCAAACGACTTCGACAACCTCGGCGGCGGATATATCATTATAGGCGTCAAAGAAAAAAACGGCGCACCCGAATTTCCGGTTGTGGGAATCGCCGAAGAAGATATAGACAAAATCAACAAAGACGTCCTGCAAAAATGCAATCTTATTGAACCTGGGTACGTTCCCGTATGCGAAACCTGCATATACGACGGTAAGAACATCATTGTGTTATGGGTTCCGGGTGGTGAGGCAAGGCCGTACAGTTGTCCCATTCACGTGTACGGAAAAGAAACCAAATCAGAGAGAACGTACTATATAAGGAAATCGTCAAACAGCATTCAGGCCAACCAGTCAGAAATCAAAGAACTGTTTCAGCAGTCCGAGACAATCCCGTTCGACGACAGAATGAACATGCATGCGGATATAAGCGATCTCAAAAAAGAGCTTATGGCCGATTTTCTGAAAACCGTAAACAGCGATCTTTATACCGAAATATCGTCCCGTACGGCCGAGGAACTTGCAACCGATATGAGAATAATAGCCGGACCTACGGAAATCAGAAAGCCTTTAAATGTCGGTCTGATGTTTTTCAACGAGCGCCCGGACAATTTTTTCAGATATGCGAGAATCGAGATTGTCGACAAACCGGATGCCACGGGAATAGGGATGACGGAGAAAATTTTCTTCGGTCCTCTCTACATTCAGCTTCTCAATGCCCTGTCATACATCCAAAGCAACATTATCGCGGAAAAAACGATAAAGAAACCCGACAAAGCGGAATCGGAGCGATTCTACAACTACCCCTACAGCGCCGTGGAAGAGGCACTTTGCAACGCCGTGCACCACAAGTCATATCAGATTGCGGAGCCTGTCACCGTGACCGTGACACCCAAGGAGATGGAAATACTCAGTCTTCCAGGCCCGGACAGATCCATATCCGACGAAGACATTGCCAAAAGACGCATGGTGTCTACAAACTACAGAAACCGCCGAATCGGCGACTTCCTAAGAGAGCTTCATCTCGTCGAAGGCCGCAACACCGGCATACCCACAATTCTGAAAGCCATGAAAGACAACGGCTCCCCTCTCCCCACGTTCAAAACCGACGAAAACCGCACCTACCTTCGAGTCATCCTTCCCGTTCACAAGGGATTCGCAAAAAACACAGAATTCGGTACAGAAGGGACGAAATCAAGAAACGATGCCTCAAAGCTCAGAGATGAAATAATAAGACTCGTTCGCGAAGAGAAAGAGATATCGATAAGCGAAATCAACAAAAAACTCGGATACTCAAAAAACAGCAGGTCCGTTTACAACATGGTAAAACAGCTCCAGTCAGAAGGCATGATTGAATACACCCAGCCCGACGCAGTGAAGAGCAGGACACAAAAAATCAGACTTACCGGAAAATAATTCGGCGTCAAAAAATCGACGAACCGCCGGAATATTCCCCGTACAAAAAAAAGACAGGGTTCATCGCCCTGCCGATTTTTTTGTTTTTAATTCACTCGTCCTCGTCTTCGTCGTCCGGCATGTTCACGTTGTAGTAAACTTCCTGCACGTCGTCGTTCTCCTCAAGCTTGTCTATCATCTTGCGGAACGTCCCGAGCTTTTCCGGAGTGAGATCTATATAAGACTGAGGCACCATCTTGACCTCGGCTTCGAGAAACTCTATCCCCTTCTCCTCGAAGTATTTGCGCACGGTCGAGAACTTCTCGGGGGTCGTCGTGATTTCGTACACGTCGTCCTCGGCGACGAAGTCGTCGGCCTCGCAGTCGAGGCAATACTCCATCATCGTGTCCTCGTCGAGCTCCACTGTTCTTTCAATGACTATGACGCCCTTGTTGTCGAACATGTACGACACACATCCGGAGTTGCCCATTTCGCCGCCGTATCTCGACATTATGGAGCGCACGGCGCTGACCGTCCTGTTGACGTTGTCGGTAAGTGTCCTGACCATGACCGCGGAACCGCCCACTCCGTACCCTTCGTAGGTGACTTCCTTGTATTCCTTGTCGGCTCCTTCTCCTGACGCCTTGGATATGATTCTTTTGATGTTGTCGTTGGGCATGTTGGCAGCCTTTGCCTTGGCGATGACGTCGGCAAGTTTGCTGTTCGTCTCGGGGTTGGGGTTCCCTTTTGCCGCAACGGTGAGTTCACGTCCTATCTTCGTGAATATGGCTCCGCGAGCCGCATCGGTTTTGCCTTTCTTGGCCTGTATGTTATGCCATTTGGAATGTCCTGACATTATATGCACCTCACTTATTGTATTTCAGATGATACATGGCTATCCCCGCCGCGACGGAGGCGTTGAGACTTTCGCAGTCCTTCTCCATGGGGATGCTCACTTTGTATTGCGCAAGCGACAAAATCCTGTCGCTTATTCCGTTGCCCTCGTTTCCTATGCAAAGACAGAATTTTGGCGGAGGGACGAAGGCGTACATGTTCTCGCCGTCCATGTCGCAGGCGATTATCGGGATGCCCGTAAGGGTGCTCAGAATCTCTTCCTCGGAGCCCGCCATGACCTTCGTGAAGAATATGCCGCCCATGCTGGCACGCACCGTCTTGGGCGCGTACGCGTCCGCGCAGTTGACGCAGTAGATTTCCTTGTAACCCGCCGCGTTGGCCGTACGGATTATCGTACCGACGTTTCCGCAGTCCTGAAGCCCGTCCAAAAGAACGCAGTTTCCCTCCGGCGGAGCCGGGAGCGTCTCGGGGACCTTCACCATCGCCAGAACGCCCTGGGGGTTCATCTCGGTGGAAACGCGTCTGAAAAGGTCGTCGGAAAGAACGACGGCACCGGGATACTCGGCCTCGTGCTCCGGCGTGCAGACAATGCCGACAATTTCGCAACCGGCGTCCACGGCCTCCCGCACGGGTTTCGTGCCCTCCACGAGGTACTCACCGTATTCCTTCCTGCGCTTCGTCACGGCAAGGTCCCTGATTTTCCGGGCGACCGGGTTTTGTGCGGAAGTTATTATCATCTCAAACTTCGTAAAAAGGCCTTATCTCTAAGGCCGGATTTTTTACGCTATGGCGGCTTTTGCCTTCTCCGCGAGCGCGGCGAACGCAGCCTCGTCCTTTACGGCGAGTTCCGCGAGAACCTTGCGGTTCAGGTTTATTCCGCATACTTTAAGGCCGTACATGAATTTTGAGTACGACAGTCCGTTAAGTCTTGCAGCGGCGTTGATACGAGTTATCCAGAGGGACCTCATGTTGCGCTTTCTGAGCTTTCTTCCCACATAGGCATACTGGAGAGACTTCATGACAGCTTCTCTTGCGATGCGGTAGCTTCTGGACTTGCTTCCGAAATAGCCTTTCGCGAGGCGCATTATCTTTCTGCGCTTCTTAAGGGCGTTTACCGTTCTTTTAACACGCATAGCTCAAGCCTCCCTTTTATTTGTTGTCCTTGTACGGAATCATTTTCTTGATTGTATTCTCCTTCGTTTCCGGAGCGAAGGTGTTCTTGCGGAGATTTCTCTTTCTCTTTCTGTTCTTCGTTTCTGCTTTGTGGTTTTTGCCGCCCTGGGCCCTCTTCACTCTTCCGGAAGAGGTGAGCCAGAAACGCTTCTTGGAACCACTGTGTGATTTCTGCTTAGGCATGATATGTTCCTCCGATGGATTTATTGCTGGTTTGTATTGTTTTTTACGGGGGAGAGCATCATCGTGATGATCTTGCCCTCGACCGTGGGTGCCTTGTCCTGCACCGCCTTCCCGTCAAGGCCCTCCAAAAAGTCTTCCATGACTTTGATGCCCTGCTTGGGATGCGCGTTCTCCCTTCCCTTCATGCGGATGGAGATCTTGACTCTGTCGCCCTGTTCCAAAAATTTGAGACACTGTTTGGTCTTGAAGGCTATGTCCCCCACGTCTATGGTCATGGAAAGACGTATTTCCTTAAGCTCCACAACGGTCGAATTTTTCTTGAGTTCCTTGTTCTTCTTGGACTGCTCGTATTTGTATCTCGAGTAATCCATTATCTTGCACACGGGAGGCGTGGCCGTGGGTGAAATCTTCACCAGATCCAGTTCTTCGTCGTCCGCCCTTTTCTGAGCCTCACGAGATGACATGACGCCTATCATCTGGCCGTCGCTGCCTATAAGTCTCACTTCCGGGTCTCTGATTTTCTCGTTGATGTCGTATAATTCTCTTTTCTCAAACGATTTCCCTTTATCCATTTTACTCCCTGTAAGATATTTATTTCCCGCAAAAAAATACGGGCACACAAAGCAACCCGCACATAGTCCCTGCATCGCGTAAGGGCATATTCGTTCTATCTGCCGGACAAGTCATCGTACGGCGAAAGGGGTTGCCTTTGCTTAACGATAGAATGGTACCACAAAATATTTTTATATGTCAAACGATTTTTTTTTAAAATAGATACATTCTACGCATTTACCGTGAAACACTAAAAAATTTCTGTTTGGAACTATGCGGCTTGTCCGGAATTGTCAGACCAAGTTTACCATCTTTCACCAGCGGATTTATAACCTTTGAAACTACATAATTTTGCGATTTACCTATGAATTGAACAATCTCATCTCTTGTCCTTGGAATTTCGCAAAACTCAAGCACGGACTCTAAAGAATTCGCTGTACAGTTATAACTGTTTTTGAATATAACCTTAAACTCTCCGTGAACCGAACTAAAAATCGGGGACGGAAGATTGGCCAACGCAAATTCCTTTTGTATGGTGGGTATACCGGAAAAACGATTCTCAATCAAACCAAGACACTCTAACATTTCCACTAACGCTGCATTTCTTGTATCAGGTCCTACTTTACTAAAAGTCCGGCCCAACGAATCCAAAGTTGCTCTGCCGTAAAGTCCCCCTTGATTGGTAATTTCCATTCTGTCTCTGTACATCTCGATACGAATAGGCATCCTTTCGGTATAGACACTGTAGTCACGATGTTCAAGTGCATTTAAAATGGCTTCCCTCACTGCTTTTTTAGGATACTCGCATTTATCAGTGCGATGACCGTTTTGATCTATTATGGTTTTTATTCGGCTGTTACGTTCAACAAATTCCACCGCACCATCAAGCATATCTTGAATAGATCCCGTAATACGTGCACTGTCTAAGAATCTCTCTCCCTCAAATCCCTCATCCCCCATTTCTGTTCCGGGAAGAGCTACCGCGGTTATGCAAAGTTGCGGAAAGTACGCTTGCGGAAATTGGTGAAAAGTCAAAAGTCCGGCGAGTGTCGGGTTGCCGTCGACAAAAATATTCATAAACTTAAGTATTTCGGCATCCGAGACATTCTGAGCGAGGTTTTCCTTTCCTTTTTTTATCGTCTTAATGAAAGTCGCTTCTTTATTTTTGTCCCATAATTTCATCTGAACATTTTCTACAACACGCATATCGTTATGTATTTTCTTTTTATAAGCATCAAAGGCATAAACTTCGTATTCGTTCATGTGTTCGTCGGCGTCGCCAACACGTATATATGACCCTTTTATCCTTCCGACACCTTTATAAAACACCGGCCTATCCGACACATCCACTCCGGGAATTTCAGCCGATACAACTTTCTTACCTTCAATCTCACAGATTGTGAACACAGCACGAACGAGAGGTTCCATTTCTTTGCATTGAGCGGCTACACTTTTTAATAGCTCCTGACTGTCATATACCCCACATACGCTATAATTGTCCTTCTCGTTAACGCCAAAAATAATAATCCCGCCATCGTCTTGATTTGAAAACGAAGAAAGGGTATCATATATTTTTTCGGGAGCCCCTTTCCATGCAGCCCTAAGCTCAATCGTCTGACCTTCCGATTTTAATTTGCTTATATCTTTCACTAACTCCATTAACATTTCCGGTTGCATATATCACCTCACAAAATTGAATTGTTTGATATTGCATCTGCAAATTTAACTGACTAAACCGACATAACATCTCTTACCATCTCTTTAATTTTACTATATTCCATTCAGAAAATCAATCAAATCTTTAAAATTTCAACACTGATTTATGTAGTTTCAACACTGATTGTTAAAATTTCAACACTGA
>JAJQAK010000115.1 GCA_021203845.1 Clostridia bacterium
GATGCGCCCAGAATGGACAGAGTGCCGTCTTCACCGAGGCACATCACGGTGCCACGCTTGAATTCGGTATCCTCCTCCTGTGCGGCAATGGTTCCGGAGGCAACCTTGACGGGGGGAATCATCCCGGAAATCAGGTTGTCATACTCCATTTCACCGATAGGTGCATTCAGATGCTTCGCCATGATTACTTATCCTCCTTTCCGGTGACGGCCTTGGCTGCTTCGCGGCCTTTGGCCATGAGCTGCTCGGGCGTCAGATTTCCTTCGCCCTGGTCATCGGGTGCAGCGGCCGCGCCGACTTTAGCGGTGCCGGAGGCCTTCGCGTCCTCGTCCAGATTGTTCAGGAATTTCTGGCCCTTCTTCGCGGCCTCCTGTGCCGCACGATAGGCAAGCTCCTGCGCAGTGCAGGGATTCTCGCCGTACTTGGCCTCCCGAACTGTCTCCGCGTCATACAGGGACGCAAGTGCGTCGATCTCCTGAATGCGCTGGCGCTCTGCCTCCACGGAGCCGGCATTCGCGGCATTCGCGGAATCTCGCGCCTCGGCCTCCAGCTGGGCGGTCAGTTCCGGGTATTCAGCCCGGAGCTCTTCAAGAGTGTTTGCCATAGATTGGTTTCCTCCTTCTTGGCTGCCGGTCTCTGCCGGCTGGTTTGTATTTGTTGCCGAGGGATTGTCCTCGGGTGCAACCGTTGGAATGTTGTCCGGGGCGAACATCCCCGGAGCGAGATGAAGTGTCCTGCCTCCGCAGATCAGGCAGCGCCCGTCCGCACTCGCGGCGATGGAGAGCGGTTCTGCATCCTCGATCAGCTCATCCACAAAGCCCTTCTCCATTGCTTCACGGCCGGTCATGTAGGTGGTGTCGCTCATCATGTGGGAGATCACCGTCTCCGAAAGGCCGGTTTTCCGCTGATAAATCTCGATCTGCATCTTGTCCCAGGCATCCTGCTGGGTGGCCTGTTCGCGGAGTTCATCGGCATTATAGCCGCCCCAGAGCATCATCCAGCACTTGTGAATCATAATCAGGCTTGACGGATTTGCCCGGACCGTGTCGCACGCGCACATGATCAGGGAGCCGCCGGACATCGCCACGCCGTCCACGATACAGGTCAGATGCGCACCATCCCGTGCCAGGTCCCGAAGTCGGTTGTGAATCGTGTTCGACACGCCCGCGTCTCCGCCATAACTGTTCATGCGGATTGTGATCTCCGCGCAATGGGAAATCTGTTCGAGATCGGCCATGAAGTCAGTCAGCAGAATGTATTGCCCTTCGATAGGCTCTCCCGTCCACCAGTCAACGGGCTGCGTCTCGTAGATGTCACCGTACATGGTGATTTCTGCGGAGTTGCCGTCCACGCTGGCCATGGCGTACGCGCTGCGCTTAATGTCAATCTTGGTCTTGCTCATTATCACTTGTCCCCATTTCTTTATCAGATTGTCCTATGCCGAAAGAACCGTCCGCGATGTCGCTTCCGCCGCCTCCGGCCTGTGCCAGCTTCTCGTTCTCGTCTTCGAGCTGTTCTACATTATCGTACCAGTCTCCGCCGCCGAACTCGCTCGTGACCTGCTCGTGCGTCTTGATGCCGTTCTGAATTTGGAGGATTGCCGCTTGGACTTCCTTCTTCGGGTCGAGCGATGCCTGGACAGGTCCAATCCACTGCGCTTCGCACCATGCGGCACGGATGAGCGGGTCATCGAAAAAGCCGGGGGCATTGATTCTCCCTCTGGCCACGGCCTCCGCCAGCCAGACCTCATAGACCGGCTGGCAGAAGTTCGACACCAGCCAGCTCCGGCGCATCTTGAAGTCGTCCCACGCATCCAGCAGAGCGGCCCGGGACGCGGAGTAGGAGGAGTTGTACTCCTTGATCAGCACGTCATACGGGAGATTTAACCCCGCTCCGATCAATTTGCAGAAGGTCGAGACAAACTCGTTAAACCCGGAGGTCGGGATGTTCGGACTGCCGAACTTGATGTCCTCGCCGTCGTCCAGATGCGCAACCGTGCCGGGGCCCATCTCATACTCGTTCGGGCTTCGCGAAAGGTTGTCCATCATCGGATTGGATGACGGAACTCCTGCAATATCGCCTGACCCGACCTCATTGAAGGGGATTTCGGATTTGTTCGTGTCCGTCACAATCCACGCGGTGAAGAAGCTCTGCACGAGAGCGGCCATCAGCTCCGATTCCGTGTATCTGCGGAGCTGGAGGAGCGGTTCAATCACCTGGGCCAGATAGGTAATGCCCCGGTACTGGTCACACCGCTCGCTGTTCATGACGTGCAGGATGTTCGGAAGTCCGGTCTGCTCTCCGTAGGCCAGCACCCGGGTGTAGGTGTCCGGAGCTGTCAGCGTCTGTTCGAACGGATAGGTGCTGTGGACGTAGTAGGCAACGACCATTCCGTTGTCGTCCACCTCCACGCCGTCGTAGATGTGATTCCCGTTTGCCGCGATGCCCTCCGTGGTCAGCCCGATCACTCCCGCGCCGAAGTCTACCGGCGTTCTCACCCGGTCCGCCTCGATCATGTGGATGCGCAGCGAGTAGGGGTTCAGCGGTGTCGGGTCATAATGCTTCAGCAGCGGGAACACGTCCCCGCTCTGGAGCCAGCAGACAACGGCGAGCTGTTGTAAATCCGCGAAGTTGTTCAGGCCTATCGCATCGCAGTTCTGCTTGCGGTCCGCCCACAGCCGGAACTCCTGCTCGGTGTGTCTCCGCCATTCCTTCGCGGCCTCTGCACTCAGGCCCAGCACGTCGCGGTCGATCGCGCTTTTCAGTTCCAGCCCCGTGCCGACGACCTTTGTCCGGTTCGTGTTGATCGCGCTGGTGGCGATAGGGGAGGACATATAGAGCATCCTGCCGCGCTGCCGCAGCGTGTAGTTGTTGAAGTCAATGTCTTCCTGCGGTGATCCGCTCCTCGGGGTGAATCCCTTCATTGCACGCCGGGTTACGCTAGCTCCGGCCTCGGAGTATCCTTTGGCCTGGACGTGCTGCGCATCCGGCGTCGCTCTGGTCCTTTTGTCCTTGTTGATGTCGTCCACCTCCATGTATAAAAACAGACGCCCGGCGGCGAAAGGAGCTAATAAACTCCGCCGGGTGTCTGCGGTAATGCCCGTCCCCTCGGGCCATTACCCGTAGTTATTCGCGCTCACCAATCGCGCGGAAGGACGCCGAACGCCTTGCGGGCCTTGCGTCCGTTCAGCAGTGCCTCCAGTTCGTCCACCTCGTCCTCCAAGTCCTTGATCTCGCCCAGCAAACTGTCCAGATCAAAGCGGGTCAGCGTCCGGTCATCGATGGTGTATGATTTAACACCGCCTTCGACCAATGCCAGATAGGCTGTCCGGAGCTTGTTCAGAGCCTCCTTGCGAAACTTCAGCCTGATCTTCAATTCTTCTCGAGTGGCCATTTTTTCACCTACCATTCATCGTAATAGCGGTCCAGTGTGCTGCCCTGCCGCCTCTGTTGCTGCTTCACCGGCGCGGGCTTCGGAGCGGCTGCACCCTCCACCTTGACGCCCCGGGCGGCTTTCAGCTTTCTGTCGATCTCATCGAGACTATGCGGCAGAGCTTTCAGCGCAGCCATGGCGTAGTTGCGACAGTCCAGAACCTCGTTCCGTTCGTGCCCGGGGAGCTTCTTCCATATCCACGGTTGCTTTTTGCTGGCGTCATACTCCAACCTCTCGGAGAGCAGCCCGGCGAAATATCGTTCCCCGTAGTCATCCCTGCGCGGGAAGTGACAATACTTTTGCCCGGGCGTCTGCACGCTTAGATTATCCATGATGATCTGCTTCCCAGAATCTACGCCGATCTGGTACTGCCAGCAGGTGCCCAGCGTAATCTGATTGACCACGATCTTCTGCTTCTTCGGAGGAGCCGTGTATGGTTTGTCCGGTCCGCCGATGCCCTTAATACAGAACACCTTGCGACCTATCCGCTCCCGGCAGTGTAGCCGGACATCCTGCGTGAAGTGACCGCCTTCATCCACGAAGGACATGGACTGCCGGAGGCCTATGCCGTCTCTGAAATGGAACACGCGATTAAACACCATCTCGTCCAGCTTTCTCCACGTCTCCGCCTCGTCAGGCCGTCCGAGTATCACGCCCTTCTCAATGCCCCAGGTTTCGCCGAAATGGCCGTGCCCCACGACCTCGTATTCCATACGGTCATCCTGTGTATCGACGCCTGCGGTCAGCAGGAGGACGCCGTCGGGCAGCTCCACGGGCGTGCCGTCTTCGCAGGTTCCGTAATCCTCCCGGCGTGCCATCAGGCTGTCCTCGTCTTCCAGATCGCCGCGATCTTCCCACAACTCTCCGAAGCAGGTGTTGTAGACCACCTGCAACTTCCTGCTGTTTCCGATCGCGTCCAGGTACTGGAGGATGATCGATTCCCAGCTTGCCCACTGACTGACGAAAGCCGTCAGCCAGAAGGACCGGATGCCATTCTCATAGGCCGAAGGATTGTCCGCCTCCCATTTGGCCGGTTGTCGCTTCATGGTCAGCTCGTCCGACACGCACCCGCAGCTGGGGCAGGCGTAGAAGATTTTGCCGACCTTGTATGTGGTCTTGTGATTGACCTCCTTCTTGTCGTACTCATAGCGGATGTCGGAGAAGCGTATCTCGTGATAACTGCCGCAGTGCGGACACTTGGACTTCCATCTCTCCATCGTGCCCTGCGAATAGCTGGCCTCGATCGCGGAGGAGTTCTTAATCGTCGGCGTTGACGTCTCCACGGCCTTCGCGTTGTAGAACGTGGTCTGCCGTGCCATTGCCAAATCCCACGGGTCACCCTCGGACCCGGCTGACAATGCCCAGCGGTCTCTCTCATCGCCGAACACATACCGGATGGGCTTCGATGCCAGGGCATGAGCCTCGGTGCTCCCGCACATGGTCAGGATTCCGCCGGGGTAGGTCTTCTGCAAAACCGTGTTCCCGCTGTCCCGACTTTTCGGTGCTGCCACCTTGTCCGCCAGTGACGGACAGTCCCTGATCATGGGCGCGATGCGCAATTTGGAGTAGTCCTTCGCATCGATTGTCGTCGGCTGTACAAACAGAATCGAGCCGGGGTCCTGATCGATCACATAGCCGATGCAGTTGTTGATGAACTCCGATTTGCCGACCTGTGCGGCAGCCACCATCACGATGCGCCGTATCTTCGGGTCTGTGAAAGCGTCCATCGGCGCCCGGAGGTATGGTGTCCTGCTGGTGCGCCATATGCCGGGTTCGGCGCTGCTCTCCGTAGAGAGCCGCCTCTCCCTCTCCGCCCACTGTGTCACGGTGAGTTCCTCCGGCGGCTTCATCCCTGCCATCACTCTTGCGACGACTGCATTCAATCGCCGGATTCTGATTATCTCGTCCCGCCGTTCCTTCTCCTCCCGCGCCTCCTGCTTCTTGTCATTCTTCATCCGCATCATCCTCGGCATCCCACGACTTCCGTTTGCGCACCCGCTCCTCGTACTTCTTCGGGTCGTACTGGAATTTGGACAGGTCGCGCATCACGATGTGGACTTCCTTCCGGACGATGTCTGCCACCTCTGCCGGAGTATCCGCGGCAGCGGCGTCAACAGCGACGCGCCCCGGGAGGGAGACCAGTGCGCTGCGAATGGTGAAGACAAGGTCCTCCGTCATCGCGGCCACGTCCTCGCTCCGGTGCATCTTGCCGCTAAGCTCGTCCGCCTCCATCTTCGCGATTCTGGATTTTGCCGTTTTGAGCGTCACCTCGGCAGCTCGTCTGGCACTCTCCATCTTTTCGGAATCCCTCGCGGTGGATGCTCGCTGCGTGTCAATGTATCTCTGCACGCAGTCCGACAGATTGTAGTGCCCCGGTCTGGCCTTCTCCAGAATACCATCCTCCGCCATCTGGCGGACACGTCGGCCGGTTATGCCCAAAACACAGGCCAGCTCCGCTTCGCTGACCTCTGTTTCGAGTGTAATCTTCTCGTTTGCCATAGAAAATGCAGCTCCTTTTCGTGCGAATTTTCGTCATATTTTTGACACCAAAATCGGCACCAAAAACTTGACACTTGGAACGGAAATGTCCGATTCTGACCCGTCTAACTAAAGAT
>JAJQAK010000066.1 GCA_021203845.1 Clostridia bacterium
TGTGAATGGTAAGATTCGATAATATACATGCTGTCCGCGGACGGTACGACGAGGTTAGATGGCATAAAAAGGAAGCTTTCCGGAGTCTCCGAAACAATGCTCGTCAGTCTTTGAAGGAGTTTGAGGACGACGGGCTCGTGAGAAGGCACGAGTACCTCGAGGTTCCCGTGCGCGTTGAGTACGAGGTGACGGACGCCGCACGCGCCCTTAAACCAATTCTGACCGAGCTCGCGAAGTGGGGAAGCAGCCTCAAAAACGCCCGTGCGACTTGCTGATTTCCTTCCGCCGCGGACCCTTGAGTCCGTTCTTGATATTGCGGTGATATTGTATAACAACAGTCGCATTTTTGCGAATTGTATGCAGCGGTATTGCTTTTTTTCGTTTTTTTTTGTATAATTTGAAGAAAGAGGCAATCAAAATGAGTAATTTTTTAAATCTGGGGAACGGAAAATTTCAGGAATCCATTGACTCTCAGATATATGTCGATAAGACCTGGTTTATTGATAAGACAAACAGACTACTGTCGACAAGACAGAAATTTGCCTGTGTGACAAGGCCAAGAAGATTCGGCAAATCCATGGCAGCCGATATGCTTGAGGCGTTTTATTGCCGTACGTGTGATTCGCATACCCAATTCGACAATCTGGAGGTGGCCAAATCCGACACATACGTAAAACATATTAACAAATATAATGTCATACACATCAATGTCGTCGAATACATCAACAAAAATACCGACACAAGAACGGGTCTTTCAGAAATAGAAAGCAATCTCATAGATGATTTCAACGAGGCGTATCCTGACATTGCGTTCAAGAAAGAAAGCGTTATCCCAATGATAAAAAAGATATACAGTGAGACGAAGGCCAAATTTGTGTTTGTAATCGACGAATGGGACAGCCCTTTCAGAGAACAGAAAAACGACAAGGACGGTCACGACGATTATCTCGTGTTCCTGAGAAGCCTTTTAAAAGACCAGGAATACGTGGCTCTCGCGTACATGACGGGGATACTTCCCATCAAGAAATTCTGCACGGATTCCTCGCTTAACATGTTTTGGGAATACTCCATGCTTGATCCCGGTTTTACCAAGCCGTATTTCGGTTTTACTCAGTACGAGACAAAAAAACTCTGCGATGACTGGGGCAGGTCTTATGCAGAGTTCAAAGACTGGTACGACGGATATGTTTTTACTAGCGACCCGGAAGACCTTCATGTCTGTAACTCAGATTCGGTAATTTCTGCGATTGAAAAAGGAACTCTCAAAAATTACTGGTCCAACACCGAGTCATATGAAAATCTCACGCAATACATTCGGGATGACAGATTCGGCCTGCATGACGTTCTTCAGGGACTTATAGAAGGCAAAGAATACAGTTTCGAGAACGTGGCACCGTCAAACGACATAGTCACGATAGAGAGCCTTGAAGACATTCTCACGATACTCATACATCTCGGATATCTCGCCTACTATGACGGTACCAAATCCGTGTACATCCCCAACCACGAGGTGCGAGCAAATTTCATCGACACAATCCGTAAGATGGGCGACACCCCTTTGACGAGGCTCATGAACGACTCCAAAACGCTTCTGGAGGCGACCAAGGCGGGAGACGAAGAGAAAGTCTGCGAACTCATAAAAAAGATACACACGGAAAACACGTCGGTTAGAAGATACAAGGACGAGGGAACGCTATCCTCAATCGCGAGGCTCGCGTACATATACGCCATGAGCAAATACAAAGTTCTTCCCGAGGCGCAGACCGGGGAAGGGTACGCCGATTTGCTTTTCGATCCGCTGAACTACGGCGTCGACAAGCCGCTCATAATAGAGCTGGAAAGCAACAGGTCGGCGGAAACCGCGATAAAACAGATTAGGGACAGAGACTACGTCGCCCGTTTCAGAAAGCAAGGCCGCAAAACCGAGGTCCTTCTCATCGGCATAAACTATCAGACGGACGAGGGGGAGTCACGCCTCAACGGGGTTTTCACCTGCAAAATAGAGACGGAGACCGTGTAGTGCGATCACAACATTCCGGCGCATGAAAAAGAAGGCTACTTCACGGAGCCTTACGGAACGAAGGATTACAACGACAACCTCGGTAGAGGGATACCGCGGCTACATCAATCACGTTACATTCTATTCCAAAAAGACAACGAAAGCAAAAAGGCGCCCTCGCGAGAAACAATGCCTCGGCGTGGGAGGAAGATAAGACGCGCTCTGCCCGACACGAAGCGGACCCATACAGAAGGTCCAAGGTAGTGCATTTTTTCGAGATTGGTAAATTTTGCGTTTGGAAATTGTAAGAAATCACGGGCGGGGCGATAAGTTTCCGCCAACTTTGTTATCGGCAGATTTGAACTGCGCTGAGCTCTCAAAAACCTAATGAAACCGCGCAATTTTACCCGATATGTATTGTGTTTTTCAGGGCACAGTCATATAATGTAAAGGTATGTGCGGAGCTTTTTTACCGCGCTTCGGGCAGGCGTTTTTCGCGTCAGTTCTAAGACATAATTACCTCCGCCAAAACATAGGAAAAACATGCCCGGCCCATACATCGGCCGGAAAGAATATCAGGAGCGGTATGAGAACATCCAAAAAAGCTTTGTCCCTTTTCATCGCGCTTATGCTCGCGGTTATGGCGGCCTTCGGGCTGATGGCGGCGTGCTCCGGCGGGGAAAGGGACGCGACTGAATCTTCCGAGGGTGCCGGCTACGTGTCCGGCACGCCGCTCGGCATAATCTTTGAGCGGGAGAGCGTGACCCTCGCGGAAGGCGATAGGGCGTCGCTTTACTACGACGTGCCGACGGACGGCAACCGATACACGGGCGGCATCGCCTGGGTCTCCTCCGACGAGAGCGTGGCGACGGTGGAGAGCGGGATAGTCACCGCGAAAAAAGAAGGCGAGACGACGGTCACCGCGACGGTCAACGGCACGAACTATTCCGCGAGCTGCCTCGTGACCGTCACCGCGGCGAAAGGCGACGACTACGTGGCCAAGGTCCTCAACGTCGGCGTCAAAAGCGACGTCAAAAACTTCGGGTACTACGACTACGTCACGAGGACGTACTCCGGGATGGAGATAGACCTCGCGTACATGATTGCGGACGAGCTCGGATACGACGAGGTGAAATTCGTGACCGTCGACCCGAGCGAGCGAGAAGATGATTTGCAAAGCGGCGCCGTGGACATGGTGATTGCGACCTATTCGATAACCGAGGAGAGGCGGGAGCTCGTGAATTTCTCGGCTCCTTATTACACGGACAGCGTCCAGGTCCTTCTCGGCAGGGAATACTCGAGTATTTCGAGCCTTAAGAGCGTCTCCGACTTCCCGACGTATCTCGAAACCAGCAAAAAGACGGTGACCGTAGGGACCGTGGAGGACACCACGGCATTTTCCGCTTTCAACGATTACTGCGCGGAAGAGCTCATAACCTGGGAGAGCCCGCTTCTCCGCGACTACTTCGTAAACGAAACCTTCGCCGACTACGAGGCATGCTGGGAGGCCCTCGAGGCTGGGGAAACGGACGCCTTCATCGCCGACCATTCCATTTTGCAAAGCTACGCGGGAGGGTCTTCGAGATACCGATTCCTTTCGGACGAGTTCTCCGAGCAGCAGTACGGCGTGGCGACCGCCCTGGAGAGCGACATCGCGGATGATGTGAACGCCGTCGTGGACATGTTCCTTGCGGACGGCACGATTGACGCGCTGCTCGCGTCTTACGGACTCGCATAGCGCATTAATTTTAACCGATAACACACACGGCCGGAAGGGTCGGTTCATACGGACACGGAAAGTTATATTTTACTGACATGAAAAGTTTAACGAGAAAGATTTTACTTACCGTAAGCGGCATAGTCCTCGCGGCAGCTCTCGCCGTGGGGCTCGCGCTCGCCTTCACGGGGAGCGGCACGACTTTCGCGGCCTCCGCGAGCGGGTTCGACGTGGGAGACAACAACTACTCGTCGTTCGGAAGCGCGTGGAGCGCGGCGGAGAGCGGCACGGACGAGTACACCTCGACGATAGTTCTCAACCAGAACGTTTCGCCTACCTCGACATACAAGGTCAAAGAGGGCGAGAACGTCATCCTTGATCTCAACGGGTACAGCATAAACATAAAGAGCAAGGGAAAGCTTGTAGACGTCTACGGCACGTTCACGCTCAAAGACAACACCGCGACCGCAGGGAAATACACCGGGAGCAGCAAGGTGGGCGTGTATTCGTCTTCAAACGGATACATGACGGTTTACGAGGCCGACGACGGGACGGGCACCGACACGCTCTGCAAATACTACTACACGTCGGGCGCGATATACGGCGCGAGCTCGTCTTCCGACAGCGCGGGCGTCGTCATGGCGTATAACGGCGGCGTAATCAACATGGACGGCGGCTCGATTGTTTCCAACAAGTACACGCCCTCAAACATAAACACGTCTCAAACCGCGACGGTGTACGCGGATACGGATTCCTATTTCAACATGACGGGAGGCTCTGTTTCCGGGAACACTACGACGAACAGTGTAACCATCTACCTCAAAGGAAGCGGAACACTCGACGGCGGCGTCATATCGGGGAACACGGACGACAACGACGGCACGGTATACGCGGGAACCGCTCTGGAGATAGGCGGGACAATCATTTCCGGTAACACCGCTCAGTGCGGCGGCGGCGTGGCCGCGGTCTGCGACGTCGTGATGAACTCAGGCGAGATATGCTGCAACACGACGACGGGTTCGGGACTTTTCGGCTCGGGCGCGGGCATCTACATTCTGAGCGGAAACCTCTACATGTACGGCGGCACGATACACGACAACAACGTGACTTCCTCAAGTTACGGCGGAGGCGCGATTTTCGCGTACGGGAGCTCGTCCACAAGATACGTCGTCGACATATCGGGCGGCGATATTTACGGCAACTACGCGGTCGAGAACGGCGGCGGGATTTTGTCGTACTACTGCGACGTCATTTTGCGGGAAGACGCTAAAATCCGCAAAAACGAGTCGAGGTTCGGCGCGGGGGTTTACACGGCGAACGCGTCCCCGTACGCGACGTTCACGATGTACGGAGGGGAGATTTCGGACAACAAGGCGAATCAGTCGGGCGGCGCGTCGTACTGCTACGGCACGACCACGGTTTACGGCGGACTCGTTTCGGGCAACACGGCCGTGACGGGCGGCGGGGCCTTTTATGTCAGAACCCAGCCGTTCGCGATATACGGCGGCACCTTTACTGGAAACAGCACTTCGGGCACGTCGACGAGCACCGGCGGCGGCGTCATATACACGGCCGACTCTTCGTCCGTCGTCACCGTGACGGGCGGCGTTTTCACGGACAACTATTCCGCGGGGTACGGCGGGGCCATGAGTTTCTACACCGGCTCGGCTTCACTTTCCGGCATCGTCGTGACGGACAACAGCGCGGGAAAATACGCCGGCGGAATATACGTGCGTTCCAACGCGACCGTGTCTTTTTCCGGCGACGTGTGCGTGAGAAGCAACTACGTGGGAGAGACCAGAGAGAACGTGTTTCTCGATTCCAGCGCGACGGTGACTCTTTCCGGCGCGCTCGGCAGTGGTTCCTACGTCGGCGTCTACATCTCCAGTTCCAGCCAGACCCAGGTGACTAAAGCGGAGAGCGGCACGTCCTACTATTTGGAGGCACTGAGGTACTTCCACAGCGACGTACTTTTCGACGGAAGGTACCTCGGATACGGTGACTCGTACATTGAGTTGAAGTCGGGCTCCGACGTTGTAGCGAGGGTGGACTCGCCCTCGTCGGCGACATCTTCGTTCTACACGTCTTTCTCGGACGCTCTGGACGCGGCTGAAGCCACGAGCGCGTCCGGCGCGGGGACTGCGGTGCTTCTCAAGACGTTCAATGTGCCTTCCTACAGCGGTGACGCGTGGTACGAGGTGGGGGCATCTTATTTTCTCACACTCGATCTCAACGGCTACGACATGGTTCTCGATTCGGAAAGCGTGAGAGCCTTTGCCGTGTCGGGAAGCCTCACTTTGACGGACTCGTGGGAGGAGTACA
>JAJQAK010000185.1:0-72374 GCA_021203845.1 Clostridia bacterium
ACCTCTCCCCCGATGTCGAGCTTTTCCATTGTGCCGTCGTCTTTCTTTCTCAGAAGTTCAACTTTCATATTCATCCCCCCTTATTCAAAAAGCGCGTCCACTTCTTCAGGGGACATTCTCACGGACAGTATCTCTTTTAGGTTTGAGACTTCTTCCGTCAGCGAGTCTTGTGTCGCATAGGTTTCCGCCGCCTCTTTTTTTGTCAAGTAGCTTTCAAGCGTGACAGTTTCTCCGGCTTCGATTGACACAAGTTTCTCGTCTATCGTCTGACTGTCATAATAGTTTTCCGACAAATCCGTTGTGACGCTTTCAATTTGCTCCGTCAACTTGGTATCGGCCGCCGTTCGCTCCGCCCTTTCGTTTAAGTCGGCTTCTTTCCTTGCACCGGTCTCCTCAGACACGGCCTCCGTCCTCGCCGTTTCCTCGGCCTTGAGCGACGATTCAAGCTCTGCCTTGGTATCTTCTATCGACTTCGACAAATCGCTCTGTATGGTGCTTATTTCGTCCTCTAAAACGGTCTTGGTTTTGCTTATCGTGTCTTTCAGTCCCGACTCCGTTTCGTCTATCAAGGTTTCCAGCGCCTCTTTGACATTGGCAAGCTGCGCCTCGGTCGCGAGTCCGTCTATCAGGTCTTCCACCGGTATTTGGACTTCCTTGCCGTTTTCGAGTGTTAAAATGAGTTCTTTGTTTTCCTTGTCGTACCTGCCGTCCACTACAACCGATTCAAGCGGTAAGTCAATTTCGTATTTCTCGCCCAAAAGCTCGCCGTCCGTGTTGTACAGCGCAAAAGTGTACTCATAACTCTCGGAGTTCTCAGTGACTATGAGTTTCGCCCCGCTCTCTGCGTGCAGCGTCAGTATCGCGCCTTCAAGCTCCGTGTCCTTGGCTTTCCTTGTCTCGGTTTCCGTATTTAGCGCCACTTGTAAGTTTTGGTCGGCGGTTTCCCTCTCGGACTTCTCGGCCGCTATGGCTTCTTCCCTCTCGGACTTCTCGGCTTCAACGGCTGTTTCCCGCTCGCTTTTTTCGTTCTCGATCGCCGCCTTCAAATCATTTTCAAGGGTTTCCTTCAGCTCGGAGTCTGCCTGTTCGCGTTCATTCTTTTCAAGGGTTACGGCTTTTTGAAATTCAGCATCCAGCTCGTCAAGGCTTTTTTCGGTATTTTCCTTCAGCTCGTCTATGCTTTTTTGTAAGGTCTCATCGGCGTTTGTCCTCGTGGTCGCTTCATTTTCTATCGTCCCCGCGAACTGGTCTATTCTGCCACCCAAAACGCTGTCGGCATTTTCACGATTGCGTATCTCCGCAGCATCTGCTTTGACTCTCGCCGCCGTTTCATCCGCAAGCTCGCTTTCAATCGTCTCCGTGGTTTCCTCTATTGAGTTCTTCAGCTCCTCGGAAGTCTCTTTTATGGAGTTTTCAAGGCTCTCTTTTAAAGCCGTCAAATCGCCGTCTACGGACGTTTTCGCGTCGGTTATGTATTTATACAAACCGGCGTCTTTCGCCTCTCTCGTGGCTTTCTCGTCGCTTAAATTGCCCCCCAGCTTGTCTATGGCGGCTTGTAGCTCCGTGTCTGCGGTTTCGCGGGCTTCTTTCTCGGTCGCCATCTGTTCCGTTATGAGTTTCGTCAAAGCTATGTCGCCATTTGTTCTCGCCGTGGACTCACCTTCTATCGTCCCCGCGAACTGGTCTATGCGACCTCCGAGCTGTGCGTCGGCAAGCCGTCTTTTCTCGGCTTCCAACGCTACCACGGAATCGGTTTCTTCTTTGGTGTAGTAATTGTCTAAATTCTCGCTTTCGCCCTTTTCTCCCTTGAGGGTTTTCCCCGTGTCCTCGCAAAGAACGAACGCATCACCCCTTTCTTTGACAAGCCACATCTCACCGTCGGGGTCAATTATCGTATCCCCCGGCTTGGGGTAAAAGTCATACGGGGTCAAGTCGGCATAGTAAAAGGAGCTGTTTTCAGCCCCTTTCGCCGACACATATATCCCCCCACCTTGAACATACCCGATGCGGGTTTCTTCAATTTCTGCCATACTCACCTCCTATGTGAGGTTTATTCTTTTATGGGTACAATCGCTATGCCGCCTATCGCAAGGTTGCTGTCCGCAGGCTCTTCGCCGTCCTCCCAATACTCGACTATGTTCTGTCCGGCGACGACTACTCCCGCCTCATTTACGCCGACCGCGGAGTATGTGCCTGCTATATCCGTGTCCTCAAGAGCCGTCTTTGTGGCCTCGGCGGTTTCTTTTGCCTCGTCGGCCGTTCCCTGTGCCGCCTCCGCTGCACTTTGAGCCGTTGCCGCGTCCGTGAGAGCCTGCGTCGCATCCGTCTGTGCCTGCTCGGCTTGGGCTTTAACTTCCGTAACATGACCCTCGGCGGTATCTGCCGCGGCTTGAGCGGTTTCTGCGGCCTCTTGAGCGGCATCCGCGGCTGCCTGTGCGGTTTTTACGGCTTCCTCGACATTCCCCTCGGCGGTGTTTATGGTCTCAATTTTCTCCTCAAGTTCGGCGACTTTCTCATCATACTCCGACTGATTTACGAGCCCGCCGATGATGTCGTCGATGTCGATTTCGAGTTCTTCACCCGTGGCGAGTTCTATTTTCAGCTTCTTTGTTTCCTTGTCATATTCACAAGAAAGAATCATCTCCTCAAGTGGGAGGTCTATCACGGTCGTCGTTGTCGTGCCGTCCGCTTTTGTGAACGTAAACGTGTATTTGTACACCGCATCCTCTTTGTTTATGTTGAGGTCTACGACGTCCGCATACTCTTTCGCCCCCGAGAGGGCGTCCGCGACTGCCTCCTCTATCGCCTCTTGCGTCGCCGTGGAAACCGGCTTGTCCGCGTCTGCTGTGTTGTCAACGTTTCCCAATCCGAGAGTATCGGGGGTTATGTCGATGTTGCCCTGCTTGTAGCCCTCATCACCCGGCTGTTTGATGCCCGTGACGACTCCGCCGTTCGTGATGGCTTGAATGAGCCCGTACAGCTCGGCTACCGCGTCCTCAACGTTCGTGGCAGTTATGCCATCGACCGCCGTGTAAACAATGTCCGCGCTCGTTTCGGGGTACAGTACGAGAAAGTCTTCCGCCGCCTTTAATTTAAGTTGTGATTTGATTTCGTTTGCCATTTTCGACACTCCTTTATTGTTTTTTATAATGCAAAACAGATTGATATGTTAAGCCCGTTGTCCGCAAGCCATGACATGAGTCGCCCGTTCCTATACATTGTCCAGAAACTGTCCGTTGTCCCCAAATGTGAGGTGCGAAGCCAATACGTCGCCCCTCTCTTAAGCTCCTCGCAAGATTCGGAGGGGCTTTGGTCGCCTATGAGATTTTTGTAATATTCAAGTTGCTCGTCTTCTCCGACATACGTCTCTTTGTAGTCTTGGAAGCCCGCAAGCGTACAGCCTTCTATTGCCTTCGCGGAGTAGATTTCGGAAACTGCCGGTATGTACAGTTTTGTCGCCGTTTTTGTGACTTCCTCACCGTCCGCCACGCCCTTGTATGCCACCCTCAACACGCTTTGCAAGTCATCGGGGAAGTCCGCAAGTATCTCATCGAGTATGTCGATATTCATGTCCGTGTGCGTGTAGCCACCCTCATTCGTCGCGTTGTAATTCATGACGTACGTTGAAGCGGACAATCCCACGGTCTCAACCGTTATCGAGTTCTCGTCGTCGTGGTCAAATCCCGCGATTCTTATCTCTATCTCTTTCCCGCTTTTCGTCGTGAACTTCTTTGTGTCACCGAGCCGGTAACATCTTCTCGCTCGCCCCTCTTTGACGACTGCACTTATCGTGTCAAACGAATCCTCGGCGAGTGACTGTGATGCCGTTATCTTTGTTATCGCTATGCCACCGTCCGCAAGCGTGTCGCTTTCCGTCTGCCCGTCTTTCCAATACTCAACCACGTTTGCCCCGTCTATCACAATGCCGTCTTTTGTCACGTTGACCTGCTGATACGTGCTTTCTTTCTCCTTGTCCGCGAATTTTCCGCCCAATGCGTCAACTCTTTCATTGAGTTCCGCTATCGCTTTTTCCGCATCCTCTTTCTTCATGTACGGCATCGTGAGCGTCACACCCGACAATTTCGCGCTTTGTTTGTTTAAAAGGTTGAGGGTGATTTTGTCGTCCTCTTGCTCCGCTTCGAGGCTTGTGCCGAACTCCAGCTCATTTATCTGTGTGCCGTTTATGGTCATTATATGGACGAACTCCCCGCTTTGGTACTGCCATAAATAACCGCTGTCGGTGCATAGGTATATGTCGTTTTCGAGTACGTCTTTGCCCTTGCTCGCTATCTCGGCATAAATGTCCTCCGCCGTGTCTGCGAGTCCCGAATAGAACATACCGCCCACAATGCGCCCCATAACCTGTGAGGCGTTTGAGTCGCCGAGTTTGACCTCCAAATGCCCCCATTTGTTTATGGTGAACTCCGCGTCTAACCAGTCCGCCGTGACTATTACAAGCTCGCCGTTTTCAACCTTTGTGCCTATGAATTTCGTTCCGGCTCTCTTTGCTTCGATTATCGCCTCATCCGCTTTCTCGTCTATCGCTTTGACTTCGGATATGGGTATTTTCGTCGGCTCGCCGTCTTCGTTGACTATGGTAATGTACCCTTCCGATTCCTCCAGCGCCTCACTCTCATAGTCATCGGGGTTTTCCGACAATACCTTGATGTCCTCGGAGGTTAAATCACCCTTGACCTCCGTACCGTTTATGGTAGGGATGTTGTCAAGGTCGTTATAGTCCGGAGCGAATGACGTGAGGCGTTTGGTTATCTTCACCTCGGTGCTGTTTCCGCTCTTTCCAAACCTGTCTTCTCTGTGCTCCATATGTTACCTCTCTACCGCCCAAAACCCGCTTCCGCAGATTTCGGGTCTTTTGCCGTTTTTATATTTCACTTCGAGAAAATAATCGCATACCGCCTCGTTCATTTTTTCAAGCTCGAACGAGGGAATTACAAGCACAACGTCGCCGCGCTCGAAGTGCATTTCTTTTCTGAACCCGTCCTGTAGCGGGCATACAAAGTCTATCCACTCGACGTCGGGAATGTTTTCTTTGTGTATCACGTTAAATGCGTGTCTGAATTCCATGCCCTTCTTCGCCGTTATCGTGAAGTAATAATCTTTGTTTATTTTCGACTCGACTTTGAACACGCCTTTGTGTATCAAAGTGATTTGCTGTCCGTTTTTTACCGCCGTGACATCGAACCAGCACGTACACGGTTTAAGTCTCTCGGTCTGCCTCGTCGTGAGCCTGAAACAATAGGCCCCCGCGCCGCGCGAATATCCCAAGTACACGGAGAGATTTAAGAAAGGGCACGACAGGTACACGTCCTCGGCGTTGAGGTCGTCTCCGAACTCGAACCAGTATTCCATCGCGTCGCCCTGAATGACCGATATTTCATAGTCCGCCATGTCAACCTCCGTCTTCTTCCGTCGGCAGTGTGGGTATCGAGTGGCCGTTTTCGTCCGTGCCTTCGGGACTGCCGTCAACCATGAGCGTGGGTACGGTGTACGCGGCCGTCTCGTCGTACGTCACGGCTTTCGGGATATGTACGCATAAATACCCTTCGTCGTCAACATACACGTGCCGGTTTGCCTCATACACTCCGCTCTCGATATGCCAAAAATGAGGCCTGTCCAACGGCGTCCCTTCGTGTATGATTTCACCCGCCTCGTCGGTTTCCCAATCGACCCATTCCGTTCTCTCATACTCGGTTTTGTCTTTCTCGTCTTTTGTCTCCGCCATGTCATTCCTCCCAAGGTATGTGTGTCACCTTTATGCCGCTTGTGTCCTCGTCGATTTCCTCGGATGTCTCCTTGTACTGTACCCTCACCCTCACGGCGAAAGACTGGTACCCGTTCACGGTCGTGTTCACGTCAAATTGTCCGAGGGCTTTTTCTTTCGTTGTCCCTACGGGGTCACCGTCGTTAATTATTTCGTCAAGGTCTTCGCTTGTGTACATCAAATATACCGTATTGATTGTGTGTGTCTTGTCGGTTTGGTCGTTTATGATTCTGAAGGTGAGCAAAATCACGTTGCCGTTCACTTCCCTATCTATAAACTGTGCCTTCCCGACTTTAACCTCATCGTCCACCGTGTATGTGTATAATGCCTTTTTCAACTCGTCGGCGAAAGCGACGCGTCGTCCCTTTAAAAAATCACTCGTAAACATACGTGTACCCAGCCTTCAATTCTTCGACGTATTTTTTGATGTATTGTCCGCACTGCCATTTTTGGTTGTAGTATTTTGTATCGCTCGCGTCCGTCATGTGCCGGAGCCCGCAACAAATTCCCGTTCGGGTGAGCCTGTCAACGACCGGCGACACGTGTATCTCCGTCATGTACGGCGATATGCTGTAACTCAAAGAAACGCCCGCTGGCTTGAGAATCGGTAGTTTGTCAAGCGGTATCGACTGACCTTCAAGGTTGCCTATCTCGACTATGACAGTTCCGGGATGTTCTTCGCTTTCTATGAACATGACCGAGTAATCGTCGCCCAAGATGAGCTTTATCTCGTCTACTATGTCCTGATATGTGCCCTGAGCCACGTTTGCCGCCGACTGGTACTTCAAATACATTCGATATTCTTCGTCTTCCAAAAGCGTGTATTCTTCCGCGGTGATAAGTTTCGCCGCATCCGCCCTCGACAAACAGAGTATGTCGCCTATTGCGTCGAGTATCTTCTCCTCGGCCACGTCCAAGTTTACAAACGCCGATATGGTGTATACCGCATACCGCAATTCTTCCAGCTGTCTGTCCGTTTCGTCTGCGAGAATGTTGTTGAGGTTGCCCTTTTTGAACTGCTGTATCATGTCGTACATCGTGGGCTTTATTTCATAAAAGTCCTCATACGGCAAATCGGGATTGTTCAGCTCGTCATCCGCCATAATTCTCTCCTATGCCGATTCGATTTTTACGGTAAGCCTGTTTTCAACGTCAAATACCGCTTTTTCTTCAAGGTTTACCGTTATGTACCTGTCCGTGTATTTATTTTCTGAAGGCTCGTCGCTCTCGTCCGTGCTTTTCGCCGCTTTGACGTTCATGTATGCCACGCCCGCCACTTTTGCGTTTATGTACGGTATCATCTGTTGTATGTAGATTGATTTGCCGGAGTCAAGCGTGTCAACATAATCCTGAACGCCCTGCATCGTGAGCTCGGCGAGGTTTGTGGGATGGGTTTGATTCGGGTCGGTGAAAAGTGTGACTTCTACCCATACAAACACTTCGACAGGGCGCGCGAAGTTTATGGTAATGGAGCTGTTGTAGTCCGTGGGCACCTCCACGGACTCGGCCACGTCGTCGTTCGCCCCTCTCCATGTGAGTATTCCGGCGGGTTTGTAATTGTATATCTGCAAGGCTATGTCGGTCTTTTCTCCGCCGTCAACCACCACAAATATCGAGTGCGCGGGCATCCCTTCGGGGGAAACCTCATCCGTATCGTTCTCGAAACATACGGCCGTCAATACCCCTTCGCAGTTTTGTAAAATCGCCGCCGATATACTCGCCGTCATCGCCGTTGACCTTGAGGCCTGTTTTGCCAAATATGACTGTCGCAACTGTTCGTCCGTTTCTCTTTCCGAGCCATATACCGCGATTGGCAAATTGCTTACCGCTTTAAGCCCCGTTATTTCGTTTATGATTGTATCGACCGCTCCGGCGTTCAGATGGTATTCGCCGTTTTCCTCGGTCTTGAACTGCATGACCGTGCTCATGCTTTCCGCCGTCATGTTCTTGCTGAAGTTCATCGCGGCGTTCGTGTACTCATCCCGCGAGGCGATTGATAATACGTCCGTACCGTTTAGGTCCTCTATGTTCGTTATGTATTTCGCGCTCTCGCCCTCGTTTATTTTTTCCAAAAGCCCTTCCAGTATTGCACGCCTTAAAGTCGTCTCATACTCGTCGTAGTAGCTCGATTCGACATTGTAATAAATTAACAGTTTTGCCGCGTATTGCTCGGTGTAATTGGGCGGCATTGAATAGGTATTCGTCTCATCATTATAATCCATTCCCAAGACGCCGTTTTCATAGTCGTGTATTATACCTATCTCGTCTTCGGTGAAAAGTCCGGCTTTTTCAAGCTCCAAATCTATGCTCGCCTTGGCGAGCGACGTGTACGCGTACTCCGTGTCACTCAACGTTATCGTGTACGTTTCTTCTTCAGAGGGCGACGGGATGCCGATAAGACATTTGTTGAATTCGTCCCTTGCGATATAGCCGTCGTTTACGGGCACCATGTATATTGTGGGGCTCGCGCTCGTCGCTATTCTTGCCTCGTCTGCGGATATTCTCGTGCCGTCGTCGCCCGTGCATACGATATAATATTTTGTCGGCGTGCTTTCTTTTCTCGTGACTCCGGCAAACTGACAGGCGTAATCCAAATTTATGCCCTCGGCCGTGGAAGGAAACATATTAAAGTATACGGCCTCTATCGTTTCCCACATCTCCGCTATTTTGTCGGAAAGACTCGAAATGAGAACATTGATATAGCTTTTGGGATTCGTGGCGACGTCTATTCCCGTACCATTCTTTATTGCGAGTTGAAACTCCTCATATATGGCATCATAGCGTTTTCTGTTGAACCCCTGTTTGGTCACTCCGTAATCAGACATCTATAACCACCTCCTCCGCGACCTGCGTGATGTCCGCTCCGTCCTCTATCGTGCATTTGAAACTCACGTCGCATTTTCTTGTACTCTTGTCTAAATCCACCGTCAAAGAATCGACGGAGACGACTCCCTCGACCGACAATATCTCTTTTCTTATACGGCTCGCGAAAAGCGAAGTGGACGGGTTTTTCACGAAGACCTCCTCATAGTACGGCAACCCGAAATCGGGCCTCATGCGCCATTCGTTCAAAAACCACTTCAGCCGTATAATTATCGCCTGCGGTATGCTGTCCGTTATCTCGACGTCCCCCGTTATCGGCGACAAATATAAGTCTCCGTCTTTTGTGATACGTAAGTCTTTCATTGTAAAACCCCGTGAGAGCCGCGAGGACGTTCTCTACGGCTCGTCTTTCTCTTTCTCGTATATTTATTCGGGTTCGCCCGATTCGTCTGTATCGCCGTCCTCGTCGCTCTCTGCACCCTTGTCCGTATCGTCGTCCTCGGCGCTTTCCCCGTCCTCATCCGTGGAAGCGTACAAATGCCCCGTGACATACACATCGCCCTTGAGGACTATCCCGCCCTCCGTGAGAGTTATCTGCGCGTCCCCGTTCCGTATTATTACCGAGTCGTCTTTTTGCGCCGTTTGAAAATCTTTTCCGGGCGTCTTCATTATGCCGGGGATGCACACCGCACCTGACAGCGAGTGTTTGAGTGTTGAGCTTGTGTTGCCGAGTCCGAGCCATTTCTCGGTCGCCTGTTCGGAAAAAACGATAAGACAGTCGTCGCCTTCTTTTACGGGGAAAACCATGCCGCGGTCACCCGCGTACGGAAAGACAATCGGCACTCCGGGGATGTCGGGATAGTTCAGCTCCTCACCGTTGAAATTCATCTTTGCCGCGGGCCTCACCTTTGCAAGTCCTTTGCCCGCATCCACCTCGACTATCTCACCGGGGAGGGCCGTGTGTATGTCTTGAATTTCATTGCTTATGATTCTTTTGAGTTGTGTCGGAAATTCCAACATCGGGCTTTTTGCCATTACTATCCCTCGCTCTGCGTTGTGTAATCATCTGTCCATGTGGCTTCTTCCACGGTCGCCGTACACTGCCAGTCTCCCGAAATGTTGTCCCCCGTTATCTGTAGGTCGGAGACAAAATAAATGCCTCTCGCTATGTTTGTCTCAAGCATTATAAGAGACCCCACGCCTATCGCTCCGTTCATGAAGTACGTTATTTCGTAACCATACAAGGTGTCCTGCAGCGAGCCCGTGTCGGTTGAGTTCACGGCCGAGTTGTACACCCTTTTCGGTGTTCCCGTAAGCCCCGTTTCTTCATTGAGCAAAAAGATGTATGTGTCTATGCCCTCATTTGAGTACATGACCTGCAGCACTCCGTTTTGGAGCGACCATGAAACATCCGTCCCGTCGCATATCTCGGTAAGTATGTCCTCCGCATATCCTATGTGTACGTACCCGTTTCCGAATTTTTTCTGTTCAAGTTTTAGTTGAGCGTTCGCGGAGTATGTCACGGGCGTGCCTATTCTGTTTGACACGTCCGACAGAATTTGATATGCGGAAACTCCGGCGGCATATGATACCGCCAAGGTTGTCTGCGTCGTTTCCAAAAAACAGTCCACGCACTCTATCTCTATGTTCCAATCGGCCCCGTCCCTTTGCTTTGACAAATTCGTGACCGTTCCGCTGAACACCACGGGTCTTGAATCGCCGTAACCCGCGCAAAGTTGCAGAGAGCAGTTTACTTTCGTGAGTATGTCGATATGCGCCTGCGACAAATTCCAAATGTTCATCTTTGCCGAGTTGTACGTTATCTCGTCCGTACGTTGCACGGAAAAACTTATGTGTATCGCTCTCCCGTCCTCGGCTTGCTGGCCTATCGTGAAGCCGTCGTATGTGCCGTCGTCGTTTTGCACGGTCGCCGTGAGCCTGTACTGTCTGTCCCAGTTATGCTCCTGCATCGTATGCCTCCACTTCCGACTTCGTGAAATATGCTATTTGCGCGTTGCCGTTGTTGAAGTCCTCGCGCCCTATTCTGTCGAGTTTCGTGACGAGGCCGAAATAACCTTGCGGCAACTCTATGTATTGTCTGCACCAATGATTTACGGGGTATCTCGGCACCAGCTTTATGCTCGTTATGTATGGTGTCTCCGTATTGCGGTAAAAGCCCATCGACCAATATCCGCCTATGTAGTTGTAAGAAAACCTCAAGATGTATTCCTTGTTTTCCAGTATGATTCTCGTCACGCTGTCGTTACTGTCGGGCGGTGTGAAATATACCATGTTCCGCCTCCTTATTTATCGTACAGATACCCTACGTCCAGCTCTCCCGTTTCCGTTGACGTCGTACCCGTGGGGTACTGCGTTTCTCCGCTGTAATCGTACGTCGCGGCACATACCGTTATCGGCGTCGTCAATGTGACCTGTTTAAGCGATATGCTTATCTGCATGGCGTTTGAGTAGTCTTGTTCGGGAAAGCTCAAAGAGGTTATCGCCATGTTCTCATATATCGAATCGGGTGTCGTCAATGTGTACAACTCTCCCGAATAAAACATATCCAAGAGCTTGTCTTTAAAGTCTATAACTCTGTCCAGTCCCGAAATTTCCGTCCGGTGCGATACAATCATCTCGCTCACAAAAACTTCAAGCGACAGCTCCAACGGCTCCCTCAATATCGTGTCGGCCGTGTACGAACCGCTTTCGACGGGGTATTGCGGCACGGTCGCCGAATACTCGACGCTCCTTGAGACCACGCACTCGAACTGCAAGTCGCCGAGTTTTGACGGTACCTTCGCTATTCTCGGCATATCGTTACCCCCTTATGTCGTATACAAGATAGAACGCAAAAGCCAAAACAATCAACACGGCCGTGAACACGAACGAATTGAAGCCTTGTGCCTCAAGCCACTTTGCGAACTTCCCTTTTTCTCGCCCTTCTCCGTGCGAAACAATCCAAGCGGCCACATATGCCACCCCGCTCGCTATTCCCGTCCAAAAACATACTATGCTCGCCGTGTGCATTATCTGACCCCCGCCAAAACTTTGTTTATCTGTTCCACGACCTGATTTGCTATGTCGGTCGCCGCGGCCGTCTCGGTCTTTTGCAAGTCCTTCCCGCCCTCGAACGTGTTGTATATCTGCGTGTTTGTGTTGAACACCCTGTTGTCGTACGTTACTCCGCTCATTCCGGACAACGCCGCCATTTTGGAAGCGGGCGAGAAATTGTCCATGACCATTTGCATTGCCAGCATGACGTTTTCTCGGAGCTTGCTTTCGGGGGCGACAATCTCGCCCTCGGTCATGTTGTCGCCTATAACCGCAAGCCTCGGCATATTGCGCCCGATATAACCGCCTTCCGCAAGGTACGATATTCTCTTGAAAGATACTTCGTTTATTTCGGGGATTGCCGGTATACCCATCCATGTCCATATCTTTGACAACCCTTGCGTGAATCCGTTTATCGCCTTGACAAAGAAATTACAGAAAGCCTCAAAGCCGTCGATTATGCCGTTGACTATCTTGATAAAGAAGTTGGCAATCGACTTGAACATATTCTGCAAAAACTCCTTCACATTATTGAAGGCGTCTTTGATTTTTTGAAAGAAGTCTTTTATTTTCTGCCAAATCTTTGAGAACCAGTCGCCGACCTTCGAGAACCATTCCCCCATGGCCTGAAACGCCTTTTGCAATAATTCTGTATCTCCAAACAGGGACGACAATAACTCCGAAACAGTTCCGAGAGCGTCAAGAACCGGCTCCAAAAACTTCATTAGCCCCGAATTTATGATTTGTGAAATCATGTCGAACAGCGGTTGCAATAAATCAAGTATCGGCGTAAGCACGTTCATTATCGCCGTGATTAGTTCAACGATGACTTCCAAAATTGGCGCGAGAAGCGACATGAATACGTCTACCAACTCCATAATGAGCTCAAGAATCGGCTCTAATGCGGCAAAAATCACGTCAAGTACACCAGAAATCAGGTCGGCAATCATTTCTATGACGCCCACTACCAAATCTATTATCTTCGACACCGTGGGCATTATTTTGTTCACAAACGACATCACTATGTCTATAACCCGCGACACTATCCGCATGACCGGCTCAATGATGGATGTTACGATTTTTTGACACGCGGCCATAATCTCGTTCAATGCGTCCATAACGACGTTGAAAAAGTCCATCATAACGTCATAGACGGGTGAAAGCAGGTCGTAAATTTGGTTTATGAAGTCAAAAATAAATGAGCAACTGTCTATAATGAGACTGAATATCGGCTCAAGGTACCCCAAAATCATTTCAAGATTTTCGGCTATCATATCAGTGAGCCCCGTGGCGTCGTTTAGGTTTGTCAAAAACGTGCCGAGCGAGTTTTTGAACTCACCAAAGGCCTCACTTATCGTCACTCTTACATTTGAAAAACTTTCCTCTATCTCCTCCGACGAGCTTTCAAATGCCGTGTATAATTGCGCCGCGGTCAGCTTGCCTTGCGTGCCGAGCGACTTCACTTGCTGTTCGCTCATGTTGAGGCTTTCCGCAAGTAGTGAAATCGTTTCGGGCGACTCCGACATTATGCTGTTGAACGCCCCCGCGGAAACTCGCCCCGTTCTAAACGACTCAACCAACGCGTTGTTTAGGGAGGCTATCTCGCTTTCACTCGCACCCGATGCCTTAAACTGCTTGTCGGCAAGCACAAGGAAGTCCGCGGCCTCCTCCGTCGTTTGGAAAAGGCTGTTACCGGTACGCACCAAGTCGCCTACGCTCTCGCCTATCGTAGAGTATGAAACCCTCAACTCGTTCGCGGCGTCGTTTATGTAGTCATGTACCTCGGCCGTGCTTTCAAGGTCGGTATTTATGTTGTCGAGTACGACGTCAACCTGATACCAAGCCTCAATCATTGAGTTTATTTCTTTTAAAGCGGCAATTATTGCGGTCGTTGCCGCCATTCCGGAAGATTTGAAGCTCCCCCACCAAGACTTGCCGCCCTGCTCGCCTTCGCTCTCTTTCTTTTTTGCCTCGTCAAGCCCTTCCGATACCTCACTCGTGGCATCGCTCGCGGCCTCGCTCGTGTTGCCGAGCATGGTGTTTATCTGCTCTTGCAGCCCGTCTATTTGGGATTGAATCTGTGCGGTGGCGTCGCTGTCCAGCTCGAATCCGATTTGTATCACTAACTCGCCGACTGTCATTTTTTAGCCCTCCGCATTTGTTCTTCCATTTTTTCCATTTCCTGACCCTCAATGTCTTTTTGCATATTGTAAAACGCATAGACGTTGAGAGCCTCATCCAAGGTGTATACCTCCTTTAACTCGTACATGGTCGCTATTTTGAAATGTATCATCATGTACATATAAAGTTCCAAGGTTGTGAATTGCGATAAGTCCAGCGTCCCGTACTGCTCAAGCGACGGCTTTTCTTCACCGACTACTTGTCTGCTTTTGCCTTGCCAGATTGGGTGCTGAAACGAGCGAAAAAACCCTGATAGTTCTCCTTTACCACATAAAACGCAAGGACGAATATATTCTCTATGTCGCCCGCCATCCACTCGTCGAGTATTTCCTCGGTGAGGTATTGTGTTTGCCCGTCATAGTCAACCGCTATGTTGTCATGTCTTATAAGCAGTTTTTCGAGCGCGTCCTCAATCTGCTTCCCATCCGTGTCCGCAAGGCATTTCTCCAGTCCGTCAACAATCACGGACAAATCCAAATTCTTCAAGTCGCTCAAGTTGTCACCCTGAACGAAACCGTCAAAAAACGGCGTTATTATCTTCAAGACATCGGCCGAGAGTCTTACCGCCGTCATCGCTCTGAACGGCTTCACGAAATATGAGTGTCCCCCGACTTTGTATTCTTTTGTCTCATCGTATTTGCTCATTTTTTAAATTCTCCCCATATATAAAAATTATCCCCCCTTACTGTTGCCGACGCCCCGCGTTTCGCAAAAACATCGGCAACGTGATATGGGGGAATCTGCGTGTAATTAGGTACCGCTGAACTGCCACTCGTCAACGGGTCCGGTCTCTATGTTCCACTCACGGTTGTTTACTCCCTTGCCGTAAGTGATGTCCACGGGCTTTACGACCCAAGCCGTGTCCGCATGAAACAGCAACCCGCCTTTGGCGTCCTTTATCTCGATGGGGAACATCCCCTCGCCTTCCAGCCTGTCGCGTATGTAATAATTGTTTAATGTGTCGTTAGACGTCGAGGTTTGGAGCAACACAATTTTAATTGCGTACCCCGTGTTGGGGTCCAAAGCCCTCGCAACCTCCCCGTCACAACCCCTTACCGAGGAAATGCCGTCCGTAAGAGGCGAAATTTGCACGAATGAGTCGTCCGCCATTCCCGTTATATGGTGTGTTCCGATTACCACGGTGACGAGACGACTATTGTATGTTGAAACTCTCGTTGAAGATGCTGTTTCCGTAGGCATATCTCATTCCTCCTTATTAAGTCGTCAAAACTCCGGTTATTTCCACAAGGTGTATCGCGCCCTGAAGTCTCGCCGTGAAAGAGCAGCCCCTCAAGAACCTTGCCTGTTTGTCGGCCTCCTTCACGCTCGACAGCGTGGGCATCGTCACGGTGTAGCCCTCCACTTTGTTGCCCTCATCATCATACTCCGTGGTCGCTATGCCTCCGACGTTTTGTCCTGTTTTAAGCGATGTTATTATCTGATTTTCTATCATGGTAATGCCCGCCGTCGTGTACGGTACTTTCGCGTTCTCGGCAAACACGTTGAACACCCTTGTCTGTATGTCGTCCACAAGCCAGTCCCTGAACCTCACTATGTCCGTCCACTCGCCCGCGGTTACTTTCCCGTTCAATGTTATGTTTCTTCCGGCGCAGTTGGCATACGAGTTGAAACCGAGCTCCGCAAGGTAATAGGCGTCCTGCGAATCCCACTCGTCGGGCGTCATTCCGCTGAGCGTCTTATATGCCCATGTTTCGCTGCCCGGCTGATACGTCATGTTCTTTGCAAACGCCGCGACCGCCATGTATTTGTTGTCCGCATTGTCCTCACCGAGCTTTGTGGCGTATGCCACGGCATAGTAATACGTCGCGTCTATGGGCATGGGCGAGTCTGCCTTGCCGTTTGCGGCTGCTCCCAAATCCGTGTCCGAGACGTCAACCGTGAACCCTATGAGTTTGTGGTTGTCCTCGGCCCAGTCCGCCGCCGCTTTAAGATTCGTATCATCCCCGATAAGTGTAAAGCCGTACCATCCGTTGTTTTTGGCTGCCGTTTCAAGCGCCGTTTCAATGTCCTTATCCATGGACGTGTAGATGTAAAGCACCTCTGCGCCGTTTGCAAAAGCTATTCTCGCGGCATTGTAAATTTCGCTGTCTTCGCCCCATCCGCTGTACTGCACCTCCGACAAAGTGGTGTACGAGTTCAGTCCGCTGACGTTCCCATTTGCCTTTTCAAGGTCCACAAGCAACAGGTTGTTGAAAGCGCTTGTGTTTGCCGTGCCGTTTGATATGGAGATTGAAACGTTAACGAGGCTGTCGATTAAATTATTCATATCATTCTCCTTGTTTTTCGATATTGTCGGTTATCTCGACATCCTCGATATAACCTGTCTGCATATTTGCCAGTTCCGACGTCCCTCCTCCGCTCGCCGTGGGCTTCCAGTCTTTTCTCGCTATGCCCGCCCATCCGGTGAAGTGTTGCGTGAACGTCACAACTATGTCCTGCGTCGCACGATAATCATATGCCGTGTCGAGTACGGCCGTTATGTCCTGAACCTGTGTTCCCGGCTGTATCTCTATGTCGTATTTCTCACTCAATTCCTCAACCACATAATATGAGGTAAGGTAATGCTCGAAGTCAATTAAATCATTCACGGCCGTATTGACTTGTATCGTCCCGCCGTTTACCTTTCTTTTTTCACCCTTGGAAAAGAGCTGTATGCGGATATTCGCCGTTGACGGCTGACTCTGCACCACGTCGTCCTCATATGTTTCTATGAAGTAAGTCGAGCGCTGTACATTCAAAAGTTTCAACGTGACGAGGTTTACGCCGGGATTCACGGCCTTTTGCTCCTCCTCCCACATGACGTTTGTATCGGCGAAACATTCCTTGGTGATGTTGTATATTGCGGTCTTAAGCTCCTCAATCGTCATCATCCGCCTCCTCCCTCGTCACATGAGGCGGCGGCTCTTGGTCACTTTCGGAAACCCTCTGCCACGTCGCCGTCCAGTGTCTCGTCGGCAAATGCTCATACCACTGACAAGAGGAGCACTCATACCACTCACCGTCATACCACAAGAGGTCGGCCCTGTAACCTTGTATCGCGCTCGCCGTCTGTATGGGGAAATTTCCATAAGACGTAAGTGACTTCGTTTCCTTGTCGCCTTGCGGAGTGTGCTGTATGTTGCTCGAAGATGACTGTACGTCCAAAAGCACCTCTTTGTCCTCGTATGCGTCGTTCAGAAAATACCCGTCAACTATCTGCGCTCTCTTATACATTCGGAGGATGTAATTGTGTTTCCATATCGTGCCGAGCCCACCTTGATATTTAACGGGCATAATCACTCCTCCTTCTTGCCGATGGAGATAACTATGTCTTTCTCCATGCCTTTGAGCGGTGACAGAATTTTATGTGTGTGCGGTATCTGCGACATCGTGGGCTCATCGTTCTCTATCGCGGCTTCAATGTTTATCTTCACCTGCTCGGCCGCCGATTCCATTAAATCGTTCGCATTGGTCGGTTTTTCAATAAACGTACTCATGTCCGCCCCGACATTTTCGAGAACGGTTTTTTTGTCCATGTGGTACGCCCTCGTCATAAACGGACGAGCTTGTATCTTGGATGTGCCGTACTCAAAGAACATCGCTATCGCCGCTTTATTGCCCACAAACCCGACTTTCGCCGACATATCTTTCAACTCATCCATACTCTGCATGAACTTTTCGCCGTCCTCTGTAAAACGAAATATGCACTGATTACTCATGGAAGTAAGCCTCCCGATATTGAAATTCTCGGCACGTACTTCGTTTTTAAATCAAGGTATTGTATGCCGTAAATTGTCAAAGCATATTCGGCGTCCGGTGTAGACAAGATACTGCCGCCCATCCAGTTGTTGAACGAAACGCTGACTCCGCCCTCGCTGTATGAACTCACATGAGACGCATCCGCTATCGTTCCGAGTGACGTGTCCCCCTGTCCGTTCATCTTCATTTTGTGACAAATTAAAAGCGCCAAGGCAAGCGTGTAAACATCCTTGAATTTCTTCTTTGCCACAAGCGGAGACAAAGTTTTAATCATCATGTTGATTTCTTCGTCCGTAACCTCCGAAAATTCTGCGCCTATCGCGCGGATGTTTCTTAACACTTCCTTGGCGTCTTCTTCTGTCATTGTTATGCCTCTGTGACCTCCGCGGTATCAGTCTCCTCGGTGTCCGTGGTATCTGCGGTTTTCTTGGATGTCCTCTTTGCGGTCTTTGCGGCCTTGCTCTCGCTTGCGTCTTTATGAACGTAAAGCCTGCTGTCTACTTTTGAAATAGAGCTGAGAACGTTCACGTCGTCAAGCTCAACCTCGGCATTTGCCTCTATGATGTTGGGTTGAAGTCCGTGGGGCTTGCCGATGACGATGGTTTTGCCGGTCATGTTTTTGACTGTTGCCATTTTTTTAATTCCTCCATATAAAGAAATAGACTTTCGGAGGCCGTTGGCTCGGCCTCCTTCGTCTGTTTATGCACACGATTCTATATATAAAATATATTTTCGTTGTCTGAATTAGATGCCGACGGCAATCATGGCCGACATAGGATAGTACACGAGAACTCCGGCGACCCTCGCCTCGCAAAGAACCTTCATGGTGAGATTCTGCGGCTGTACGGGATGCTGGTAGAACATCATGGGTATCTCAAGGGTGAGTTTGTCGGGGTCCTTCGTGTAAAGGAGAGCGACCGCCTTTCCATCTGCGGCATACGGATTGGTGTCGGGTGAGTTGCTGGAAAGCTCGTCGATGCCCTCTATCGACTTGATGTACGGGTTGTTTCTCTGCAAGAACGTGAGAATCGTTATGGCCTCGGTGTTGGGAATTCTCGTGGTGGACAGGTAAATAAACACGTCCGCGGGAACGAGCAACGTGTCGGGCTTCTCAACGTTGTGCGTGAGGTAAGAGACGGCGGCGACCATCCCGTTGATGTCGTCGAGAATCTCATCGGGGGTCTTGTGTCTCCAATCCGTATATCCGGAAGTCCCTTCGGGTACAGCGTAAAGAGGTATCTCTTGCTCCGGTGAAAGTATGCCGTACAGTTCGTACTCGCTATCGCCAGCCCATGCTATTCTGTTTATCTTCCTGTCTATCGCCTTCCTTGCGGACGTGCCCTTTTTCGCGTCAAGAGGGATGCCCTGATAACGGGCGGCTCTCATTTCCTGAACGCTGTATACATAGGACTCGCCTATCGACTTGATGGCGACGCTGGACTCTTTGCCCTGTACGTCTGCTCTGGGAAGGTCATCCGCATAATCTTTGATTATGTTGGCCTCACCGGTCATGTCGTATGTCTGATATACGATTCTGTTGGCGCCTTCGTTTGCGTCACTCGAAACGGGGAAGCATTTGAAAGCGTTAAGTTCTGCATACTGAACGTCATAGGTCTTCTTCTTGATGTAGTCGAGCTGTCTCGCAAAGAATACGGAACCCATTTCGCCGCCATCATAACGTACCACGTTACCCACATCGGTTATGGTCTCATCAACGGCATGAAGTAAAGAAGAACCCCTCAGCACTTTCTCGTCATACGCGTCGTATCTCTTGTGCTTGTATATGTCTTTTGCTACCATGATTTCTCATTTCCTCCTTTTAGCCTTGTCTGTAAAGTTCTACACCGGCCACGTAAACCTCTGCGGCCGTGTTCATGGCCTTGTCCACGGGCGTTATGAACCTTGCGTTGAGTTTGAGGTTGGTTTCCTCATTGGTGAGGAATCCCTGCGTCTCGCCCTCCTGCGTGATAACGTAAACGTCATCGTTGAGCTGGGTCGTGATTCCTTCGGGAACTCTCGCCCAAATTCTGCCCCATGCGAGTACGTTTATCGCTACCCTTGAGCGTACGTAAAGTTCGCCTTCAAGCCCGTGCTCGGAAGTACGGTCGGTGCACGTAATGCCCAAAACGTCTTTGACCGTCGAGGCGCTCGTGGGGAGAACGACGGTTTCCGTGAGCGTGTCCTCAGTTTCCTCATCCTTTGCGTTTACGACGGCGACGCCGTACTTCATAACGTTGAGCTCCTCGCCGTTTGCGAAAGAGTCAACAGCCATAGGCGTGACATCGAGCAGTCCGCCCGGTGCGCCAAAAAACGCCCTTCTTCCATAATGTGTCTGTGCGCTCATTTCTTACTTGTCCTCCTTTTTGGTTTTAGATTGAGCCTCGATTTTCCTAATCATTCTTGCTCTCGCATCGTTCGACGACCCATTATCGTCCCGCTCTGCGAAGTCATAATTTCCGTCCATCTTGAACATCTGTCTCTTTTGATACTCGGTGCCTTTCTTTCTCGTCGCCGTTATGTCTTTTACCGCCATGTCGTATGCGGCATTGATATAAGCATCCGACTTGCCGTCAAGCCTCAAGCTGGGTCTTACTTTCTTTATGACCTGTATCTTGGCTTTTCTTATGGGCATCGTTTCGAGACCGTCAAGGTGTATCTGTCTGCCGACGACTCCGAGTTTCGCACGCTCTATGGCGGCTTTGTCTATCTCTTTCTGAATGTCCTTGCGACTTATGGCGGAGTCCATTCTCTTCGACTTTTTGCCGTCATGTCTGTGGTCTTCCTGATATTTCTTATTGCCGCAACAAGCACCCTCGTCTTTCTTGAAGCTCTCGATTGTAACCTGTCCGTCGTCCGTGTCGTCCTCGTCCTCCTCGAACTCCTCATCGTCCTCGTCCTCCTCGAACTCCTCATCGTCCTCGTCCTCGGTTAAATCGTCCTCAAGGTCTTCGTCGTCCTCATCTTCTTCAAGGTCTTTGAGCTCGTCGTCCTCGTCGTCGTTCAAATCTTCGTCGTCAAGGTCGTCATCCTCATCTTCCTCAAAGTCCTCATCCTCGAAGTCGTCCTCGGTCAATTCGTCGTCGTCCTCATCCTCATTTTCCTCGTCGTCCAAATCCTCATCGTCTTCGTCCTCCTCGTACTCATCGGAATCCTCCGTGTCGTCCTCGTCCTCGGCAAGTTCGTCCTCGTCCTCGTCTTCGTCCTCCTCGATGTCTTCCTCAAGGAACTCCTCGTCTTCGTCCTCCTCAACGTCTTCCGTAACGTCAACCTCGGTTTCCTCGTCCTCGTCGCCTTTTTGGTCAGGGAACTGATAGTCAAGCTTCGCAAGCAACGTGTCTATTATCGTCTCATAGTTTGCGATTATGGCCTTCAGGTCTTCCCCTCCCTCCTCGGCTTTGGGCTGAGGTTTAGGTTGAGGTTTAGGCTGTGCCTTGGGTTGCGCCGGAGTCTGTGCGGGAGCTTGAGCCTTGGGTTGCGCCGGAACCTTGGGCTGGGGTGCGACGGGCTTTGCGGGCGGTTGCTGAACGGGTACCGCGGGAGCCGCATCCTCGGTCACTTCCTCTGCGACCACGGTCTTCTTTTTCGGTGTAGGTGCCGGTGTTTCCTCTACGTCTTCTACTTCCTTGGGTGCGACTTTCTTGGGCTGTTTCTTAACAACCTCTTTCTTGCCGGCATCGTCGGGTGTCGTAACGGCGTCTACGGGCTTTGCGACATCTACATCATCGGCATCGTTTTCCGTGCTCTTGTGCTTTTCGAGATACTCTTTTAAGAGTCTCGCAAGCTCCTGCTCGGAAACAACACCATCATGGTTGACTGTTTTTGTCTTTTTTGCCATTGTCGTGTTTCGACCTCCTGTTCTGATTGTTAAATCGTTTTTGCTGTCTATGTTGAGTCGTGCGTCATCGCCCGCACGGGCTTCCTGTACGAGAGCCAAGTGGTTCACCCGTATGTTTCTCTGTATCGCATCGTAGTGCATGCCGTTCCACGTCCCCGGAGTTTCTTCAAGGTCAAGGCTGTAACCTATCGACAGTTCCCGAAGCCCGCAATCTTTCATCGCATCCGCCTCATGAATGACTATCTCGGCCGTAACCTTGTCGTCCTCAAATTTCTCACCGTCCGTCAAAATCGTGCCGATATACTCACTGCCCACGTTGTCCTTGTCTATAAGACCCGCGCTGTGGGTTATGATTATCGGCTTGCCTTTATACGACTTGAGGCTTTCTTTATTGAAAACTTCTTCGGGGAGCCTTAACTCGCTCCGCTCCGTACCGTCACCATTTGCGTATTTGAAAATCCCCGTCCTCGTAAGCACGGGCTTGTCCATCAAATAACCCTCCTCGGTGAAGTGCGTCGCGTATACATCCGTCCCGTCCAGTCGGATAACGCCTTTTAATTTAGGGATTTCCATTATCCTCCTCCTTTGTCGCTCTTTACCGGGACTCCCCGGTCAGGGCGCACACCCTGACATGAAATTTTCACGTCCCTTTGATTGTATTTTCATTTCTGATTCCCCTTATCGTCTTTTATCGGCAACGTCACGGCGTCCCTCTCGAACACCGGTATCGCGACGCACCTGCAACAGTAATCTTCACCGGGGTGACATCTTCGCCCCTCATATACCTTTCCGCTTTTCGCCTCGTGCCACATTTCGGGCGGGTCGTCCCAGCTGAATATTTTGCCGTCCAATGCTCTATGCGACGCCCTCACGCGCTCGTCTCTGCAGGTGAGCCACTTGTATTTTGTGATTCCCGCGTCCCTTTGATATGCTTGCGTTATCTGTGAGTTGAGTTTCGCTATTTGGTCTCGCGATATGAGCTTCGCTCTCCGCTCGTCCATGTCAAATTTTGCCTGTATCTGTTTTTGCAGTTCTGTAACTTTAAGTCCCGATGAATATGCATTGTCTATAAGCTCCGACATCTGCGTCGCCATATCGTCCGTAAGTCCTTGTATGAGACTCACGTTTTGCTCAACCCACTTTGAAACGTTGTCTTGGAAAAAATCACCCATGTAATAATCGTCGTAAATATTGACTTTTAGTGTGTCATTTATGGTTTTCTTCCATTCCGTCAGGGCGGTTTTTTGCGTTTGCTCGCCGACTTTCAAAAGTTGCCCCACGAGAGCGGCGCCCAAAATTATCTTGCTTGTGTTCTTGCGAATCACCGACAGTAACGCGCCGAGAAGCGAGGTAAAATTAAAAGCCGCGTCCGTGTGTATCTCATCCTTGTATGCCTTGAGTATCTGCGGCATAGCTTTCTTGTACTCCGCCCGTATCTTTTTTGTGTATCCCTCTAAAAGCCTCGTATAGGCTCTCTCCGCTTGATATGGGTAAAGTTGTATATGTGTCGGGACGAGCCGTTTCTTGCGTTTAAACGCGTTCCTCACGGCTCTGTCGGCGTCCTCGGCGATTATCGCCTCATATCTTTCGTTGTCCATATAAAATAAAAGAGCAATCGCTTGCCCTCATGTCGATATTTTGTTTAACGGGATTTCCCTGCATTTCCGGAGCAACCTTCGCCACTCTTTCAGCTCATGCCCGACTTCCGATTCTTTCAACCTCGCAATTTCGGTTTTGCAGGTCTTTACGTACTCATCCACTTTCGGTTTGACCTCTTCGGAAATGTTCACATATCGCTCGCCTTCGCCACTTACAGCCATGTCCAGCCTGCGGGCGATTTCGGTAATGTCCGTTTCTATCTCTTGACGTGTCATTTTCTCGCCCCATATGACAAAAGGGCGATACCTTCGCCCCATAGAATATAACTTGATTGATTATACTATACACATCAAATTAGGGTACGTCAATAAAAATTTCACTACATATGGTATTGTTTTTTTAAATATTTAAATTCGGGTATTTTTTAGCCTGTCAATCAATAAAATCTTCTATCATGTCGGTGAAGTAGTCCGGCATTTTTTCGCCTTTTACATACATACAGAAAACCTCGGCAAAAAATTCACTCGCACTTGTCGAGCCGTAGTCCGAGACTTTCTTTATGTCGCCGGTTTGTTTCGCCTTCGCGTACGCCGCGCCGACTTTCAATGCTTGCTGATACTGCCTGTGGTCTTCTATATCCTTTTTGTAGGCCGTGTATGTTTCATACATCCGCTGTGTGGTCAAGTCTTCTATGTCGTCCATGTCTATCTGCTTGCTTGCGAGAAGCTCCGCATATTCTCCCTTGACCTTATCGCGCTCATAACCCCATTCCTCTATCAGACTCTCGCTTGCCCAGCATCCGTCTACAAAACTTTTATTCATAAGTCCGTGGCCGAGTTCGTGAACCATAACCCCGGCGGCCGTGTCGTAAACCGTCCATCTTTTATAGCTCTTATGTTTGGGCTCGTTGAGTCCTATGTCTGTGGAGTATAAGTCTCTTATTCCTAACTCGCCGTCGTCTCTTGTGCCGTATCGCCAGTACGCACGGGCGTTCGCCAAGTCGTCATTCCACGATTTACTGCCGGTGTCAACTTCTATTTTACTCGGCACGATGCCGTAGTTTTCTCTTATCGTGAGTATGGCGTCGCTCATTTGATTGGCCTTGTCGATATTCATTCCCGATACCTTTCCCCACTTCGCGACGTCTATTCCGAGTTCCTTGCTTAAATGGCCCGTAACCTCATCCTCGGTATCGAAGTGTTTATAGGTCTTGATTCCGGTTTTTCTCTTTTCTCCCCTGTGTTCGGCGAGCTTTTTCTGCCTTTCCGCTCTCGCTTCCCTCATCGGTTTCAGCTGTTCCAAAAGTTTTTTGTCCTTGCCTCCGGAAAGCGTGTCCATCATGTCATTATAAATCTCGGTGATATATTTCTTAACATCGGCATCTCCCTCATCGGTTATACCGTCTATACTGCTTTTTATTTCCGTCAATATACGATTCAAGGCTTTGGTGTAATCCGCCGCCTTCTTACGTTTCCCTTGAGCTTTTAAGTCTATGATTCTTTCATTTGCTCTTTTTGCGCTAAAAGCCGACTGTAATCCCTCAATGCAGCTTTGTATGGAATTAAATACGGAGTCCGCCATACCGCCTGTATTCTCTCTCGCCTTCTTGAGCTCGTCTCTGCCTTTGCTGTAAAGATTGAATATGTGAGCAAAATCCTGCGTGTATGTCTGGTACTTTATTGCGCTCTTTATGCAACCCATTATTTCATCAACGCTCTCTCGTCCGGCGTCTATCGCCTTCTGCATCGTCTTATCGAAATCGCCTTTCTTTTTGAGCGTGCCTTTCTTCGGCTCAAAGCCCTCCATTGACCCGTGTTTCTGAAGATATGAGTATGCCTCTGTAGGAGAAATGCCTTTACCCTTCAATGCCTCCCAAGCCTGTTTGGGTGTCGTTTTTTCGGGTAAATCAATGCCGTATTTTTGACAAAGACCATACGGAAGTCGTGTGTTTCCGTGTCCCGTTTCCGAGGCCGTCTCGGTTTCGTCCTCATCGGCATCCATATGCAAATACATTCGTATCATTCTGTTGCGTTCAAAACTTATGCATCTCACGTTGCGCCTCCTCCCTTTTTAGCGGAAACCAATTTTTGTTTAAGACCAGAATGCGTTTTAATATTTGTTCTCCTCGCCCAATCCATAGGAATAATCAGAGGTTCATCGTCGCCACCGTGTGTCGGAAGCTCGATGCCCTTAATTTCCCATACACCACGCCGTGTGATATTTTTATCAGTGGTGTCAAAAAATGTCCCATCCAACCATTCGGGAGTTGCGACAGAAATGCCTTTCTCCGGTCTGTTTTCCATGGAATTATAGGAGTTGTGATACGTTCCACCATAAGTGTCGATTGAGGGCTCGCCGATTCTATAATATGTTTTAATTTCGGGTACGTCCCATTTTGGGTATTCCAGCCCCAAACACATCATCATCTGTGCATCAAATGACAAGTCATTAAGTTTGCCCCCATAAAGTAATTCTTCGTATGTCTTGCCTTCTGCGGCATATTTCTGTCCACGAGTTACCAAATCTCTTATTTTGTTGAGCGAGTATTGATTATATTTACCAAACTGTTTTTCTCTCGGATTAACATATTTTTTTTTCTCCACGTCTTTAGATGTGGCTCTTGCCGTATTTATGAAAACGATGTCGTTACTCTTGTCACTATTGTGAGGTTCTTTGTTGTTGTCTTTCGGTGCGACTGCCTTTTCTTTGGGCTTAAAGTCTTTGACCGAGCCCGTCTCTTTTAGGTGTCTGAACACTTCTTGAGCCTTAATGCCTTTTCCTTCTAAAGCATCCCATGCATCTTTTGGGGATGCCCCCTCCGGTAAATCTATGCCGTATCTCTTACAGAGCCCGAAAGGTATTCGGGTATTCCCACCATAATTCTTTTTCGGCTCTCTTTCTTCATCATCTTCGGCATCCAAGTGAAGTATTCTGTTAATCATGCGGACTCGCGCCTTTTCCGTTTCTGTTGACATATTTCACTCCATAGAAAAAGGGCGATTCTCTCGCCCCATGTTCGCCTCACATTATCGGCATATTTATAGGCACCTCGTCGCAGGCCTTGAGAACTTTCCTCCAGCCCTTCGTCTCGTCCTCGCCAATGCCCGGCTCTTTCAAATGCTTGTTGCAAATCTTTCTGTACCCACCAAGCCTTTCCTCGGCCCACTTTGACGCCTCACCGTATGTCATTCGGCCCTCTTTCTTCATTTTGTCGCCGTACATCAATAGGTCGTTCGTGTAACCCATTGACTCGACAACCTTCTTGTCTATTGCCTTTACTTTACCGTATAAAGTTTTCCATTCCATGATTTTACCCTCTACATCAACGGCATATCAATCGGCACGGCGAGACAGGCATCCAGCGCTTTCTTCCAGCCCTTGTACTCCTCACGGTTTGTCTCCGCGGTTTCCTTCATGTGTTTGCGACAGACTTTCTCGCATTTCTCCAGCGTCGCCCTGTACTTGTCGCAGGCATCCGGATATGTCTCCGCCCCCTCTTTTTTCATTTTACCGCCCGACAACATTAACGTGCTTGAATAGTTGAGGGCTTTGTGTACCTTCTCGTCTATCTTCTTCGCTCTGTCGTAAACGTCTTTCCATTCCATATGACTACCTCCCTGAATTTTCCGCCATTATACCACGCGAACCGTTATTTGTCAATACTTTTACGCAAAAATATTCAGTCTAAATATTCTTCCACCAAGTCAATCATATAGTCGGGAAGTTCCTCACCTAGTGCGTATGCGGTGAAACATTCGGCGAAAAACTCGTGCGTGTTCGTCGCGCTATACTTTGACAGATATTTCTCTATATCACCGTTGTTGCTCGCCCTTGAAAAGACTTGATTTGTGTCTATGTACAGCCTGACGGCTTGAGGATGCTCTCTGTATTTTTGAAACAGGCTTCCGTAGTCTTTTGCCGTCTTTTCGACCTCATAGTTAAACTCGTCATAACTCATCGTGCCGTCTGCCAAGTCTTTCCCGTGTTCGTCGTAAACGGACTTCCTCGCATTGTTGAGCCATTCGTCCATGAGTAGTGTGTCGTGGTAGTCTATTTCGCTTACGACCTTTTTCTCCATTACGCCGTGCCCCATTTCGTGCGTCACGGAGCCCCTCGGAGAGTAATTGACAACTATTCGTTTAAATCCATATCCGCTGTTTTTGATTTCGTTGTTGCCTTTGTATTCCAAATTCACCAAATACAGCTTGCTCGCTCCGTACTCCCATGCTGCGCAGGCGCCCTGTAGCGCCTTGTCTTGATACGTGCCCATCGCTATTGTTTGGGGCTTAATATCGTAATCGACTTCCAGCGTCTGAAGCGTGCTGTATATCTCGTTCGCCTTGCCTATCGCGTCCGGTGAGGCTTTTCCGAGACCCATGACGTTCGACATATTGCCTTCCATTCCGAGTGCCTTACCGACGTCCTCCACGCTGTCAAACGTCCTATGTTCCACCAGTTTGGTCTTTCTTTTCTTCCCGCGATTCTTGTCACACTCGGCGCGGAATTTTTCTCTGCCTTTGACGTAATCCTCTTTTGCGTGTGCGGCTTTTTGTTTCATCATTTCGTCCACGTTGTCGAGGTCGCGTTGCAATTCGTCCCTTTTGGTTTTGAGCCAGCCGCTTATCTCCGAGTCACATCCGTCCGTCTTGGCAATTTCTGCATCCATCCACTTGAGCTTGTCATTGAGGCTGTCTTTCCAAAAAGCAACATCGCCTTTTTTGTTTTCTATGCTGTCCTTTATATTCTCAAATGTGTTGAGTCCCGAAAAATACCACGTGAGCGCTCTGACGGTCGCATACGTCGATTTTATTGCTTTCCCTTCATCGCTTCTCTTGTCGTATTTGTTTTCCATGTGGCGCATTACCGCGTCCCACTCCGGGCGGTCATGCACGAAATTGTCATATGTGCGGTAATCGGCCCCGTTGTCCTCCAGCTCTTTCTTCCATTTGTCGAAGCAGTTCTTGAGTTTGTCGCGGAAACCCGTGAACGTCTTTCTGTCCTCGCCGGACAGATTGAGCGTGTCTATGTCTATCGCTTTTTTCGCGGGCTTTGAGGTTTTCTTTTTCGGCTCGAAGCCTTTCACCGTGCCGTTCTTCTCAAGATACTGATACACAGCTTTTGAGTTTATACCCTTCCCCTCCAATGCGTCCCATGCGTCTTTGGGGGATGCACCTTCGGGGAGGTCGATATTGAAACGCTTGCATAACCCAAACGGTATACGTGTGTTCCCTCCGTGTCCCTTTGGGGATTCCCTGTCCTCGTCCTCATCGGCGTCAAGGCGCAATATGCGTCTTATCATATTATCCCTCGCATTTCTTGCTTTCTGCATATCGCGCCCGTCCTCCTTGATGTTCTAATCTACCTTCATCCCATACGCATCCTTAATGAACGCCTTTATGCCCGCCATCGTCATCGGATATTTGTTTTCACAATTATGCCCGTTTTCATAGTCCGCTATTGCGGTGCCGACATTTACCACGTTGCCACCATAATGTGTGGACGAATTGTGACCGTAGTCACTATGTGTGTCCGTCCAAATCTTGCCGGTGTCCTTATTAAGGTACATAATCCCATAGTCCGGTGAATAGGCTCCACCGCTGTTTGCGGACTTAAATTCGCCCACCGCTTTTTTAAGCCCACTCAGTTTTACTGCCCCCCCCCGAAGTGGTTGCCTTGGGGCTGTTTGCCGCTGAAACGTCGCTACCTTTACTTATGTACGGGAGGCTACTGTTTTCTGCCTGTCTTGCCGGCAAAACAACCCCTTCGCCGTTGTCGCCTTTAATGTAGATACCTCTGAGTTGCCCCGGCTGTTTTGCCCACGGTAGTTCTATTATTTTGTTGGCATAGTAGAACTTTGGATTCTCGAACTGGTTGGCCGTGTCCAAAAGCATTTGAGCATTGATTGCCATCCTTGTTTTCCCTGAGGGCGTCTCGACGACATCTGAAAATCCGTTTATGAAAACGCCAAAATCCGAGTATTCTGCTCTCTTGTGTTCCTCTTTTGCTTTCGACTTGGTAGAATTGACGAACTTTGACAAATCATCCACCGTGATGGGAAGCTCTGTACGTGCAGTTCCCTTGGTATTGTCAATAATCGTGTACACCATGTGCTGCCAGTTATTTGTCGGCTTGCCGGGGTCGTCTGACACGCTGACGCCACTGTTGAACCTCACTCCCATGTACCCGTTGCTGTAAAACTGTTTTCCCTCGCTGTCCACAAGAACTTTGTTGTTTGTGCCTACCTTCTTGTCCGCCGTCCTAATTAGCGCGTTCAACGATTTTGTCTGTTTCTTGCTTGTGACCGTTTGGGTATTGGGATGCGAAGCCGGTGTGTTTGCCTTTGCGGAGGTTTCCGTCGCAGACTTGGGAATCTCTTTTTTCTCAGGACTTGCGCTCGTGCCCTTGCCTCGTTCGAGCCCCTCCATCATGGCGGGTCTCACTTTCTCGTGCCATAACTTGTACGTTTCGGGCGCGAATTTGTCCTGTTTCCCCTCACCGTACAGCTTGTCGATTCTCTTGATGTTTTTGTCGAGGAAGTCCTTGAGTTGTTTCTTCTCCTCGGCAACCGTAGCCGTCATGATACCGGACGCCTCGTCTTTTTTGATTTGACTTTCCAAATGTTTTTGCTGATAGTACACGTATTGCACGTCCGCATGAGCCACCATCTTCCTCACGGAGTCGCGGCGCAACTTTCTCATGTACTCGAAATTTGAGCCGGGCGTAACGCTCCCCTCCTGACCGCCTTGCTTCAAATCCTCTTTCAAGACATTGTTGAGCCTTGCCTTGACGTTCTTCATAAGCACGGCCTTCTCTCCACTTGAGCCTTTGAGACTTTTGAACGTCTGCGTTGCGTGGTCTATCGCTCTCTTGGCTTGGGGATATTTTTTGTCAACTTCAGCGAATTGCTTTGACTGCCACCCTCTCGCCTCTTTGAGTATCTGCCTGTCTTTTGCCTCTTTGACTATCTCCTTTGCCGAGCCGGTCTTTTGAAGCGTCGCATAAGCCTCCGTGGGGCTCACTCCCTCGCCTTTGAGGGCTTTCCAGCAGTCCTTGGGTGAAAAGCCCGTTGTGTCGATGCCGAGAGCTTTGCAAAGTCCGTACGGCAGTCTTGTGTTCCCGCCTCCATGATGGGCCTCGCTTTCGTCCCTGTCGCCTTCGGCATCCATGTTCATAAGTTTGTAAATCATACGGTCTCTTTCTTTCATAATTTATCTTCCTCCCCCCACAATGCCTTAACCAATGCGGGTCTTACTTTTTCACGCATGAATTTTCGCCCCTCCTCACTCATCTGTCCTCGCTTGTAGGTCGTGTCTATTTTGTTGAGACTTTTGTTTAAGAAATTCTCGTACTCGCCTTTTTCATCTTCCAAAACCGAACTCGAAACGCCCTTTTTCTTCAGGCTGTCGAGCCGGTCTTGCATATGCTTTTGCCTGTAGTACATCCCCGTGACGTCGGCGGTCGCCATCTTCTCGGTTATGTCTTTCTCCCTCGCAGCAAGTTGTTTCTTTTCCTCCTCGTCTTGAGATTTGAGCCTTGCCCTCGTGGTGTCGCCAAGAGCCCGTTTGAGCGTCGTGTGGACGTTCTGCATAAGATACGCCGTGTCGCCGTATGAATGTGCGTTTGGGTCTTTTTTGAGCTCTCTGAACGTGTTATCGACGTCTGTGAGCGTCTTTGTAATTTCGGGATATTTTGCATCTATGCCCGATTTGCTCTTAACGTCCTCAACCTTCACTATCGCCCTTTCTCCGTTCAATAAAGCGTTGAACTCCGCTTGCGCCTTTCGGGTCGCCTCCGCTCCATGCTTGGTCGCCTCGCCCACTTTGTCCGCGGCTTGAATGACTTTTTCGAGCCTTTCTCCGGCTTCGGGATGTCTTTCTTTGTATTGTTTTAGGTCTTGCGGATGCGAACCGAGCTCAAGCACTCCCTTGAGGTCTCTCACTTTGTTGCCGACTTCCTCAATGTCCTTATCGGTTGCCGTACTCGCTCCGCCTATCTTCTTGAAACAACTTGCCATCGAATTGTAATTGTGGCGGTAGAAGTCACTGTCGGCATCTATGTCTTTTAATGGTTTCAACATTTTGGAAAGCCGTTTTTTGTCCAGCTCGTCTGTTTCATTGTCTATAAGCTGTTGAAGCGTTTTTCCTGCCGCTATATAATCGGCGTTGCTTTCGTCTCCCCATTGGGGGTAGCTTAAAACGCCTTTTGAGAGCATTTTGTCGAACTCTTTCAGCCTTCTTATACTTCCATTGTATGCCGTGGATATGCGGCTCGCCGCCGAGGCGGAATGTGGTATCGCAAGTTTTGCCTTATGTTCAAGCTCTTTATCGGTTATCGGCGTGTCCTCCGTGGCTCCTTTCGGACGATAATGCGTTGACGAGTGTTGGCTGTTCGTAGTCGGTTTTGTGCCCCTATAATGCTCCTGCCTAACCTTGTGCTTGTAGTTACTTATATTCTTGTACTTTTTGAGCGAGCCATATGCCTCGTCGGGAGTTATGCCCTCGCCCTTCAAAGCCTCCCATGCAGCCCTCGGTGACGTGCCCGCCGGCAAGTCTATACCGAACTCCTCACACAGACCGTACGGAAGTCGGTTGTTGCCGTGACCCCCTCCCTTCTTTTTCTTCGGCTCATCCTCGTCCTCCGCGTCGCCGCGAATGAGGCGATATATCATTCTCTGTCTTTCCTTGGAGCTCATCTTCCTTCTCCTTTGAGGCTTTTGCTTATCTCGGTAAGCGTGTTTCTCGTCATGTACCTGTATACCTTGGTTCTTCCCTCGGCGAACTTATACTTGCCTGCGTCCATTCTGCTTACAGCATTGTCGCATTTACGTGCTATCTTGCCGAGCTGTGCGTTTTTCTTCGCCTCCGACATATCGGGGTTGTTGCGAATCGCGTCTATCTGTCCGCAAAGATTTCCCATGCTCTTGCCGTATGCGTCCATGTCTCGACTCAAATATTTCATATAATTGGGATTGTTCTTCGCGAACTTCGAGTTTGTGACCTTGTCTTTCATTTTGGTAAACGCATTTTGGTCAAACGTGAGATTGCCGTAGTTCACTCCCGACTCAAAGACTTTTTCCGCTTGCTTGTGCTCGAAGTCAAGCCTCTCTTTTTGCCTGCTCATCCTTTCGCGCTCGGCCGCGATTTGGTCTTGCGACATCACCTTTTTATTGGTTGCTCCTTCTTCCTCCTTTTCGACGGCGGCCCCGCTTTCTTTGTCTCCGCTTTTCTTCTTGTCCCGCAAAAGCAACGCACCCATCGCGGCCCCTATGGGCCCTAACATGGCGGCAAGCACGAGTGAAAGAACTTTGGCGGCGGCTCCCGGCGAAGTCTTTGAATCCTGAACTTTCCCTTTTGCCTCTTGTGCGGGTTTCGCAACTTTCTTGTCAAACTCCTTTATGGTCTTGTCGTCGCGCCTCATTGTGTTGAGCGTTTTCATCTCACCGCTCCAGTATCTGTACGCCTCTTTGTCACCGTTTGCCTTCGCTATGGCCATCTGCTCCTTTATTGAGGCCGACAACTCCTTGTAGTTGTACTGCGGCGCTTTATACGGCGTGTTGAGAGGGTCTTTGCGGTATTCATTGAGTGTACCCTCATGCTCGGTTTTTGCCGTCTTTACGGCCGTCTTGGTCCGTTTTGCCTTCTTCGCCTGCTCTTTCTTGCCCGCAGGTTGCTTTGTCGCCATTTCTTGCTGTTGTGCTTGCTCCGAATTTTGCGCTTCTGCAACTTGTGCGGACGATTGCCCGGGATTTTCTTTCTTTACTTCAACCTTGTCCCCTCCCTCTTGAACGGTCTGCGTCTCAGTCACGGGTTGATTGCCTTGTGTGACGGTCGGCTCGGATATAGGCTGATTGCCCTCGGAAACGGGTGGCTGAGCGGACTTCTCTTTCTTCTCGCCCAATCCCTCGGTCGGATTGACTTTCCCCGTGGCGGGCGCAACTTTCTTACTACCCTTGAAACCTTCTATCGTGCCGTGCTCCGCAAGGTGCTTATATGCGGCTTCTTGGCTTATGCCTTTGCCCTCAAGAGCTTTCCATGCATCCCCCGGCGTCGCATCTTCGGGGAGTTCTATGCCGTACTGCATACACAGTCCGAACGGCAATCTCGTGTTTCCGTGCCCGCCTGTACTTCCTCCTCCGGAACTTTTGTGCATCCCGTGACTCCGGATGATTCTGTTGGGATTCTCCTCCTCGTCGTCGTCACCGTCCGCGTCCAAATTGAGCATATGAGCCATCATTTTGGCCCTTGCGTCCCTTGCATCGTAGTGCGTCATTCTTCATACCTCGCTTTTTTCATGGTTTTATAATCTCTGGAATCCTTTATGGTATTGTACCTTACCGGGCACACAATCGCATCGCCGTCATCACCTTTAATGTATATGGGGTTTAACGGATTCCCTGACAAATAAATTTTAGGATTTTTAAGCTGACTCGCCGTGTTGTATAAAAGCCTTGCGTCCATTGCGACATTACCCGCGCTCATCGCATTGCTGCCGTAAATTGAGTTTACCTCGTGCGGAAGATTCTTGTAGTCCGTCAGAACTATTTTGTAGTCCTCTTTGCTCGCGCGTTTCCCTGTCTCCTCTTTTACGACCGCCCCTATGCCTTTCATAAACTTGGTCAAATCCTGCATAGAAAACTCTTTAAGTTCGTCCGTACAGGCCTCTCTCGTTTCGTCTATGAGATTGCACACCTTCTCCGCGACTTGAGATTTGTCCTCCGCCGGGTTCGCAATCACCGGCTTGTCATAGCGTATGCCCATGAATTTGTTGCTGAACACCTGTTTACCATCCGACGCATCATACACTTTGGGGGCTTCATTGCTTATTCTCGCAAGTTTCTCCATCGCTGCGACGCGTTTTTTGTCGCCGTCAGATATGGGTTTCAGTGCATTGGGATTTTCGGGTTTCTGCGGAGCCGCCTCCTCACCCCTCGGTACATCCTTTATATCGGTTTTCTTTGCCTCGCCCGTCATCGGCATTATGAAGCCTTCACCGTCCGCTCCCCTGACTCCCAAAACGGCAACCCTTTTTGTTGCGTCTGTCATCGGGAAAAACTCGGCATCGGGGAAGATTTGTAAAGCGTTTCGTAGATATTTCGGGTCAACGCTTATTTCCTTGTCGCCGAACAAAAAACTTATGACATTCTTTTGGAATTTGCCTTCCTTTTTAATACCGTACTCTTTCTCGTACGGCGTCGGTTTGAGTTTCTTTTTCTGCTCGGCTTCGTCTTTTTTTGCCTTATCCATGAAATAACCGAGCTCCTGTGGCGTTATGCCGGCTTTCACGGCGTCGCCCCGATTGTAGTTGTCCAGCATATCCTCAATCAAGTCCATGAGGTGAAGGATCCTGTTGTCTTCTCCGACTTCATCGGTTATCGCGTTGTTGAACCTGAACGCTATGTCGCCATTCGTATAATATTGCCGCCCCTTACCGTCTTGTACTACCGGTTTTTCTGGCCATTTCTTCTCATCATTGAGTGCGTTTATGAGCTTCATTCTCCGAGCATTGAGCTTTTCCGTACTCGGAGCCTTTTTCGTCGCGGGTTTTTTTCGGTCATTTTCGCGTTGTTGCTCGCCTTGACTTCGCTCGCATACGGCTTTATCGTGCCCTCTTTTTGGAGTGACGAATACGCGGCTTTCGGGTCAACCCCTTTGCCCTGTAAAGCCTTCCAGCAGTCCGTCGGCGAGAACCCCGTCGTGTCGATACCGAACTCCTCACAGAGCCCATATGGCAGGCGGGTATTGCCGTGAGAGCCTTTGCCTCGTCCTTCCTCATCCTCGTCCGCATCTAAATTGAGTATGCGGGCCATCATTCTTCCTCTTGCATTTGTCATAACTTACCTCAGTTTGTTGTAATCAAGTGGTGCCTGTTCTACCACCTCCAAGTCGATAAACCATTTGCCGTTCGTGTCCTTCTTGCATTTCGTTATCTTGAAATACGTGTCTCTTTGGAGCAACATTTCGTTCTCGTCGTGTATGTCGGCCGCCGTGAAATCTCCGCCTCTGTAATTGTGGTGCGTGGCATATGCGTTTGGGGCTATGTACGCGGCTTTCGTGCCTTTCGGACAGTAAATGTTCAATATAACGTTCCGATTGAACCCCGTGTCTTTGGAGGCCCCGCACGAGCAAAAGCCCGGCATATGCAGAACCTTGCCTTCCTTTATCATGTTCTGTATCTCGTCCATTGAGAGCTTTTCGACCCCCAGCGTCCGCTCGAAACCGCGGTCGGTCACGCCCCTCTTGAGCCACGTGTCGTTTTCCAGCGAGCTTTTCGCTATCAACTTTGTGAGCGTGTCTATGCTTTTTCTCAACTTTTTGTCATCGTAAATGGCGTCGTTGTTGCCTATGCCCTTGTAGCTGATTGCCATCATGTCTTTGTCATCGTATCCCGACAATGCCGCGGTCGCCCAGTATGAGGTTTTAGCATAATCCCCCACGGCCCTCAATTCGTTGTTTGTGGCATTGCTAAACAGCTTGTCCGCCATTCCTTTGAACTTTTCTACGGACTCCGCTTTTGATTTACACCATATCGCGTTGTCCTTTCGCTCTTTTGTGAACGCCGAGTTGTCGAATTTGACGTGTTGTCCTCTTATGCAGTTTGATTTGTTGGCTTTCGGGTTGTCGTACTTCCCGGCTGCCTTGTCTGCATTGGTCAATCTGCTCTTTAACGCACTTTTATATAAATAACTCAACGACGGCGATGAGCTCAGTTGCCTGAGCCCACTCCACAGTTGTGCCTTGTATAACTCCGTCGAGTTTAGAAGTTTTCCGCCGTTTTTGATGTCGTCGCATTTTTCCTTGAGTTTTTCCCTTATCTCCTTAAGTCCTTCATTTCGTTCTTCAGCCGTGAGTGTTTTATTTTCCATCACGGCGGCTATTCCGTCAACCACCTTATTCATTGCCTCGGCGTATTTCATAATGCCGTCCGCGATTTCGTTCTCATAGTCCATGTGCTTTTGGCAGTATGTGTTCTCACTTAAATCGTCAAGCCCCTTCGCCTGTTTTGCCTCGTCGATTTGCAGTTTGTTTAAATCAAACGCCGAGAACCCTTCCGCTCCGGCGTATTGAGCCGCCATTTTGTCATGTTCATCGCTTATCTTCGCAAGTCCGCCGTAAATGTCTATTTTTGAGTCGGGATGCCGTGCGTTAAAATCGTCAAGCCGTTGCTGAAATTTGGGGGACGTCGCCGATGCCATCAATTCCCCATAATCTACCATTTTGCTGTGAAAGCCCCACAAATGCTCCGGCACGGTCTCTTGAAGCTTTTTATACGGCTTAAGTATGTTCACGTTGTATGACTGAATGAAATTTGCGTCGTCCCATAAATCGGTCAGTATTTTTTTGTTGGCGAGAAGCCTCTCCCTTTCCTTCGTATTGGTCGTGTAACCGAGTTGTTGGTTTACCGAACTCATGGCAAGGGAGATGCTTTGACGGTCTAATTCTTGAGGCACTGCGGTGAACGGGTTTTTGTTTATGCTTTCCGCTATGGCTTTACACTTGTCGTATATGTCTTTCACACCCTTCGCCATTTTAGGCTCCTTGGGTTTGTTTTTTTTCTCCTCGACCTGTTTTCCTTCCTTCTCCTCAACGTACTTGTCTATCGTACCGTCCTTTTCGAGAGCCGCGTATGCTTCATCGGCGTCTACCCCTTTGCCTTGCAAGGCGTCCCAAGCCTGTTTGGGCGTTGCACCTTTCGGGAGCTTGATGCCGAACGCCATACACAACCCGTACGGAAGTCTCGTGTTCCCGTGCGAACCTCCTCCGCCTCGCTCGTCCTCATCGTCCTCGGCATCCGTATGAAGATACCGCTGTATCATGTTTAACCTCGAAACATTCATGTCTCACTCCTTACAGTTTGGAATAGTCGAGCGGAGCCTGTTCAACCACGGCAAGCGTTATGTGTATTTCGCCATAATCATCCCGCCTTATTTTCAGTGGCTTGAACCCCGTGCCTCTTTGTAAAATGAGCTCATCCTCAAATGTCGTATTGCTGAAAAAATTGCTGTCCCTTAATGATTCTTCTAATTTCTCATCCGATACCCCAAACGCGCTTAACCCCGACACATATAATGCGTTCATGCCTTTCGGACAGAATATGTCGAGTTTTATGTTGGAGTCCTTTGCCGTGCCCTCGGATGCTCCACATGAACAAAACGACGGCTGATACACGGTCTTGCCGCTGTTCACGGCTCTTTTCAGTGTCTCGTATGATGTGTTTTCTACCCCGAATAGTGCTGTTATTCCGGAGCCACAGACACCTCTTTCAACCCACACGTCTCTGTCCAGTTCGCTCTTGCCTATTATCTCGGTCAATGCGTCTATCGCCTTTCCCTTGCCGTATGCGTCCATGTTTACGTTTCCCACGCCTCTAAAGTCCGACTTCTCCCAGCAGTAACCATTGGGGAAAAACGATTCATACCCACACAATGGAAGATTGAAGCCGTCTGAACCGCCCGTATAATCTATCGCCGATTCTATTTGCTCTGTGGTCGCATTTGCGAGCGCCTTTTTTGTGGCTTTCTCGAACACGCCCCTTGACATATATGGGTCATAACAGACAGTGGCTCTGTCCAGCCTGTCCTCGGTAAATGACTTTGCATTGAATTCCTTATACATTCCCTCAATGCAATTCTTCTTTGTTGCGTTTGGATTGTTGAACTTGCCCGATGCAATTTCCGAGTACGATGCGTCCTCCATTTTTTGGCAAAGTTCCCAGTCGGGGCGACATCTTTCTGCCATTTCGTTAATTCCGCAACGCATTGCGTCTTTATAAACCGATGGCCCCTCTCCCTTCAGCAATCTTCTGCAAAGTGTTTCATGTAACTCAAGATATGCCTGTCTTTGAGCTTCTTTATCGCCCTTTTGCGGTATCGCTTTAATTTGGGCGGCGATTTTGTCCATACTGCTTACATATCTCTCGGCACTTTTGATTATGTTTTCCATAAGTTTGGGATGTTTCTTGCCGTATCTTGAGTTCCGAAGTTTCTCCTCGGCCGCCACAAGTTTCTTCCTGTCACATTTAAGCCCATTTACATCATACGCTCCAAACACCTTTTTTGCGTCCGTTTCCATAAAGTCATAATACTCGGCTTTGTCTCTTATCTTTTTGAGCTCTCCCCTAACTTTCTTGCCGAGTTCCGGATATTTTTCATCAATTTGTTTTAAATATCCTTTGAATTGTTTGTCATTAACATCGTCAGACAAAAGATGGCGAATCATATGCGCCCTACCCTCAAGTTCGAGGCCAGACTCCATTTCTAAAAAACTGGCATATTTGCGCCCTATGTCGGCATATTTGTTACAGAAATCACTCATCCCCTCGAACTTGCAGGCGGACAGCACTTTGTTTTCTTTCTCCTTGAGCCACTTTTTTTCATCCGCGCTCCTCGTGTCTTCACTCAAGCGTTTTCGTATGTTGTCCAAGCTGTTTTCCGTGCGATAGAATGACGGCACGAACTCCTTATCTACTCCCAAATTGTCAATATCTCTTTCGAGTATTCTGTTAAATACTTTACCTATGTAATCTATGTTGTCGTTTATGTCGTCCGCAAAATACTTTCTGCCGTATTTTGCGTCCGCGGCGTTCTCCTCGTTCCAATCCTCACCCTTTATCATCGCAACATAGTCATCTATCGTGCCATCCTCTCCGAGCGCCTCGTATGCCTTACTGAACCTCACCCCCGCCTGCCTCAATTCCCACCACGCATCTCGCGGTGTGGCATCGGGTGGCAATTCAATACCGAACTCTTTACACAGTCCGAATGGTAACTTATTATTCCCATCCAAACGCAATAATCTTTGTATCATTGCCGCCCTTGCGTAGTTCATGCTCCCTCCTCATAATCATTCTCCGTGCATTGAAAAAGCCGGTTTTCGCCGGCCTTCAAGTTTGATGATATGTTATTTATTTTCTTTCGATTCTTCCAGTACGTCTCGCAAGGCTTCGAGTATTTTGACAAACACCTTGCTGTGTTGCTCGTTAAACGGGTTGCTTTGCATATAATGCGTCACTTCCCGCCAGTACGAGAAATATAGGTTTCCGAGGTCTTTCCAGCTTTTGACTTCCGACAGGAGTTTCTTTAGCTTGTCCGCATCGTCCATCGGTATCGGTTTACCGCCGCAATATTTCTCCGAAAAGCTCTTGCCATGGTCCGATATGAATCCATACTCTTTGGATGCTTTCATAATCTCCTCGCCTATGATTCCGCGCACCGAAGAAGTTCTCAATCTAAACACGCGTAAATGCCGATTTACCAGTTTCAGCAGCTCCTTTTTGCTTTTCGCCATCACTCGCCCTTCTTTTCCAAAACTTCTATGAGCCTTTTGATTATCGCCGAGAACACCTTAACGTTCTCCTCGCTGAACGGGTCATCGTACTCGTCGAAATGCGTGACCTCTCGCCAGTACGAGAAGTATAAGCCCCCCAAATCCTTCCAGCTGTCACACGTAGCAAGCACCTTTTTGAACTCCTCATCGTCGCCGTTGGGTATCTCCTCGCTGTTGCAGTATTTCTCCGAAAATCTGTTACCGTGGTCTGACTTGAAGCCGTACTCGGACGCAAGGTCGAACATCTCATCGTTCATTTTGTCCTCGTTCCCACCTTTCCTGAACGTCTTAAGATGGCGTTTCAAGATGTCCAAAAGTTTCTTTCTGCTCAGTTTTTTCTCCGCCATTTAGTCACCTCCCTATATTTGCGTCAATTATAACACATATCCGCCACATTGTCAACACTTTCACGCAGAATATTTAAGAGCTTTTCTTTTTTGTTTTCTTTTGTAGCTTTCCGGGGTAATCCACTTTGTCGTAGTCGAGCGGGTACTGCCCCACAACGGCGAGGTCAAGATACACTTTCCCATGCTCCCCCTCCGTGCATTTGAGAAGTTTGAACTCCGTGTTTCTTTGGAGCAGAAGTTCGTTCTCGCTGCCCACGTCGTAAAAATTCTCGCCCTTGTAATTGTTCTTGCCGCCGTAATAGCTTGCCGGGGCAATATATGCGCCCTTCGTGCCTTTCGGAGCATAAATGTTGAGTATGAACTTCTTGTCCGTGAATCCCGCGTTTTTGGATGCCGAACATGAGCAAAAACTCGGCTGCATGAACGTTTCGCTGCTCCCCACTTTCGCCTTGAGCGCGTCAAACGAAAACTCGTCAAGCCCGAACATATCGCAGATACAGCCCCTACTCGTGCCTCTTTGAAGCCACATATCTTCAGGAATCTCGTTGTTGTTTAAAAACTCTGTCAAGTCCTTTACAGTCTTGTCTATTTTGTTCTTGGACATATCGACGTTGCCTATGCCGACGTAATTGTCCTTCTTCCAGCCGTCCCGATACCCCGCGAGCGTCCTGTTGTAGTTTCCGCTACCTTTTGTGTACTCCCATACCGACGTGCGTTGCGGCCCCGTGGCATTGGCGAACGTCTCACGCGCCCACGGCTTGAGTTTCTGTACGGACGATGCTCTAGTTTGACACCATAAGGCGTTGTCCATTCTCTCTTGCGTGAACGCATCCTTTTCAAACGTGGTTGACATCCCCGGCATGACGTTTTCGGCACTCACGCCTTTTGCGTTGTACTTACCGTTGTGTATGTCGGAGTATGTGATAGTGTTTGCGAGTGAATCCACCAAATCACCCCACGTGCCGGCGCAAAAACCGCTTATCTTGTATAGCCCCGATACCATATAGTCCTTATATCCGATGCCTACATTCGGGTTTGCGTAATTGTTATTGTCTTGTCTGTCCCTTGCCGCGACATTCAGTTTTACGCTTAAGTCTCTTAACTCGCCGATTTTCTGCGGAGCGGTTTTGTTGGCATCCGACGTTATCCGGTTTATTTCATCGGCGACTTTCTGCATATTGTCGATATATTCATCGACTTCCTCCCATTTCTTCTCGACGTATTTGGGATGGGATTTGCCGTATGTGGAGTTCTCGATTTCTTCCATGACGTTCCCCGTCGCCACGTGGTTGGGCATGAGTTTATCCACATCGAACGCGGAATTGAACAGGTCTTTTGCAAAATCGCTTTCCGCCTCTATCTCATTGTACATTTCGGCGGCATCCTCCCGCATTTTGTCATATGCCGCTTTTAGTCCCGGGATGTCGGAATGTTCTTCTATTGTCTTTTTGAAGTCCTCTCCGCAGATTTGATTGTAATAATAGGACGCGGCGGACATCGCAGTGGCTACGCGCCGAGAATCTTTGCAGTAGAGTTTCAGCTGCTCATAATCACTTATCTTTTTGTCGATTTCTTTCCAAACAGTCGCCATTTCACGCTCTTTGGCATATTCCGTCACAAGTTGCTTATAATATTCTTTCAGCTCGGAGTCATATGTGTCTTTTGCATATTCCGAAATCATCCAGCCGCTATCGAACGATGGGTATTTGAAAGGGTCTAATCTTTGGGTAAATCCGTTTTCCTTTATAAGCTCCGCGTTCTCATCGTTTACCGTTTTGGTGCGGTCTATGAGGTCTTTGGCGAACACAACACCCTCCACGTCCTTGAACTTTTCAGCGGGCTCGGTCTTTTCGGGCTCTTTGGACGCTTTCTTTGTTTCGGGATGTTCTTCGTTCACCTTCTCTACTATGCCCTTCGTGTTTCCGGTCTTTTCAAGCTCCGTGTACACGTCCGTGGGCTTAATCCCTTTCCCCCTCAAAGCATCCCATGCGTCTCTCGGCGCGGCTCCTTCGGGCAAATCTATGCTGAACTCCTTGCAAAGTCCGAACGGCAGTCTCGTGTTGCCGTGGTATTTGTGGTGCGTATCCCTCGGCTCGTCCTCATCGTCCTCTGCGTCCGTGTGGTAGCTTCCCTGTTTCCAGTTTGTGTACAGCCTCACCGCGTCACCGAACGGATTAAACAGCAAGTCATGCATTTCCTCTAACTCGTCGAGTGTGTAATACTTGGGTTTCGTGAGCTCGCTTGTGTTTCTCGTCGTGGGTGTGCCCTCAAACTCCGTGCATATGAATATGTCGGGACGAAGCTCCGTTTCTTTGTCGGTCTTGCCTCTGCCTATTCTCACCATGACCTTCGGAATTATGGAGAACTCCTCTTGAGTTTCACGAATTGCGGCATCGAGACTGTTCTCGCCTTCTTCCAAATGACCGCCGGGGCCACATAATGTGCCTATGCCGTTGCCCTCCTCTCTCATGGCCGTGAGCACCTTGCCGTTATGGAGAACTATTACCCCGCACGAGGGTTTCTCGTAGTCTATTTCGTGTGTGTATGCATCGCCGGTCGTGGGTTTGCGATATTCAAGCTCCAGCTCCTCTTTGTAATCGCGCTTTATTTCGTCAAGCGCCTTCTCGGCATCGGTTTTTTCGGGGAACTCGAACGATTTGGCGTTCTTTTGTCTGTACGCCTCTTTGATTTCCGACAGTCGTATCTCCGCGGCATAATTGGGGTCATTCACAGACGAGTATTTCGGCGTGTCAACGGGCGCGTCCATAGGTATGTCGATGGGGGTGTAATCGGGGGTGTAAACGTCCCCTTCGTCCGTCTCGCTCTCTTTGTTTGCCTTACCGTATTCTGCCTTTATTTTTTCGAGTTCTTCACCGACGGAGTGGGGCTCGGCCTGAACGGACGTATCTTGTCCGGCTCTGTTTGTAAGACCTTCGGAATCGGGGTTATCAATAACAATTTTTTCGGAGAAATCAGATGACATGGGTGATTCCTCGGCCTGTCCTTCATTTTTCGTCTGTGCCCGCCCCTCAAGACCGAACCCTTCCGCGGTGTTTTTGTCTTTATATTCTTCTTTTATGTTGTTTAGAGCATATTGCGCCTTGAGACCGCCGAGAACGCTCTCTGCAGTGTTTTCTTCGCTCCCTTGATATTCTGCTCGTGTTTCGTTACGGGCCTCTCTGTCGCTTTCTGTGGGCTCTGACGACCTCACAAGCGGATTGTTCTTTTCATTCTCAACTCCCAGCTCCGTGGATGTAGGATTGCTGTTGGGTATGTCCTGTTTTGCCGGCTCGCCTATCTGCATACCCTTGGAGTTTTCCTCTTTCGCCTCCTCCTTCTCCTCATCGTCGGGGGTAGCCGACTGCGGTTCATTGGAAGCCTCTTGTCCTCCGTCGGGAGTCTGCCCTTGCCCTCCTCCGAGCATGGCCATCATTTGAGACATCGGGTCGTCCCCTCCGCCTTGCTGTTGCGGCATATTGGCCATGAGCTCATCTTCCGGTATGTCGTCAAGCATGGTATCTATGTCGAAGTCATCCTCTTTCGCGAGCGCCTTTCTGACCTCTGTGGGGTCCAAAACTCCGAGCTGTATGTATTGGCTCGCCGTGCTTGCTTTCGTAGCCTGCGTGCTTGCTTTCGTGGCGTCGAGTTGTGCCTGTTCCGTTTCACTCAAGCTCCAAAGCGACTCGAACGCTATTTCTATTTTCGGCACTTCGTCTATTTTTTTCGTGTTGACGCCCGCCTGAAATATAAGTCTCAAAAGATAACCTATGTTGTTGCGAAGATTTCCCTCCTGCATACCGGCTATTTTGTTGTAGTAGTTTTCGAGGTCTGACTGACCCGTGGCGTTTTGTCCTGCGGGCGAGCGTCCGAAAAGTATGGTCTGCGGTATGCCGGTGGCCGCCGACAACATATTGCAAGTCGTGTTGATTATGTCCGATACGCCCGTGTACGTGAACTGAAGATTTGAGTAGTCTTCGCCGTCCGCGTCCAAAAGCATGGTGTTCAAAAGCCCCTTGGCTTGGTCTATTGCGTCGAGTCTTTTAAGGACGTCCTCCTCACCGTGCTCTCTTGAAAGTTGCTCTTGCATCCCTTTCATTTTGTATATCGGTTGTACGGACTTCTCCAAAAATCGGGGGCCGTCGTCGTGAGCCACCTGCACATTGCGAAGCTCTCTTTTTATGCGTAAATATTCCGGCATCCCCCACATCTCATATGTGAAGTTTGAGCATTTTTCGGGCAGTCTACCGCCTTTAAAAAGTAAAACTCTTGACTCGTGTACCCAAAAACATCCGTACTTGCTCGCCACGTAGTACCTTTCGGGCTGTCCGAGCCTTGAGCCGCGCATTTTGAACGGGTCATGCCCGCTGTATGAAAACATGGTCGTTATGTCGGGCACTATGACGGAGCGGTCGTAAACCCTCATTTCGTCCACGGACTCTATGTTGTCCCAATCCACGGGCTCGTCTATGCCTCTCCCGTCGTTTATGAGCATGACAATCATTGAGCCACCGAACAATCTTTGCCACCTCAACGCGTCGGTTGCCTGTTCCTCAAAACTCAAATTCCGAAGCGACTCTTTGTAGAAGTCTATGAGCTTGTCGTCTTTCACGTCCTTGAGCGTGAAGCCCTTTCGCATGGCATCTTCAGCAGGCGCATCTATTATTCTCGCAAAAATGGCGTTGCCTTCGTATATGACGGCAAGCTCTCCGTCCATTATCGGGAGTTCTCTCTCATAATGGTAATGCTCCATCGTGTCTTTGGACGTGCCGTAGTTGTTTATCATGTTTACGTAGCCGTCCGCACGATACTCATCCATTCTGTAATCACCGGGATTGTAGTTGTATGTCTCGTAAGCGTTTTTGAGTTTTATCCCCGTCTGTTTCTCTACCGCGCGGAGATACCTTTTCATTATCGCTTTCTGTTTTTCCGAGTCCACCTTGCTCCCTCCTTATATCAACCCTTTCAGGCTGAACTGGTTTACTATCTCCAGTTCCGAAAACGCGTTTGCCGACGCGTCCACCATGTCCTTGAACTTGTAATCGGGAAAATTCTCCATCTGCATTAAATAACTCTCGTTCCAGCCCGCCGTGACGAGGCTGACGTTCCCCGCCTGCCATTGAGCGGCGAGCGGTTCCGCCCTCAACTCTTTTGAGCCGGTTTCTCTTTCCGCCCTTACGTCAAATCCGGCCAAGAACTTCACAAAGCTCTCCGCCTGTGCTTTGCCCGCCTGTCCGGGGTCTTGTGGAAGCCTTACTCTTACCCGTCCGTATTTTTGTCTGTCCAGCTCCGCCGTCTGTTTTATGAGACTCCTCACGTCCCCCGCGCCGAGCTGTTTGTTTATGACGTCGGCAATGACGTATCTTCCGTCTCTGCGTTTGCCCATGAGAACTCCGGCCGTATAGCACGGGTCGCCGCTCGCCGTCTTTTCGGTTGCGGCCAAATCCCAGCAGCGCACCCATCTGTCAACGTCTTTCGGGGCGAACGGCAGAAAACCGTCTTTTTCGGGAAGTTGCTCCCTTCTGAAATACAGTCCCGCGGACGGCTTTATTTTCCAGTTGCCCATCAAAAGTCTTTCACGCTCTATCACGGACAATGCCTTGAGGTTCGCCATATACTGCGGATTGATTCTCATAAGCTCCGTGTTGTCGGTGAGCCTTGACATTATGAAGGTGACCGAGCGGGGCTCTTGTCTCTCCTCCTCGGTCTTTAACTCGAACCGCTCCCACAATTCTTCGGGAGTGTCGGCCCATATTATTTCTTCGTCCCTTCTGACAAACCAGCGCAGTTTCCCACTTTTTTCGGGCACCGGATAGCCCTCGTCGTTAAGCCACCAGTCTATGAACTTTGCCACCCAGCTGTTTGCGTCGGGGTTGCACGTGGCTCTCACGAACGGCTTTACTCCGCAAGTCGAACGGTTACGGGACAACATATAGAAAAACGTCTTTTCCGAAAAATGCGTGAGTTCATCGAAGCCTATGAAACATATCTGCGAGCCCTGCCATTTGGCGACGTCCTCATCTCGCTCTATGTGTGCGAATGTGAGCCTTGACATCACCTCGCCGTTATATGAAAACGACCACTGACTCCTTGTGAGACTCGCATCGCTCCCCCGTATGCCTCTGTACATCTTGTCGGCTTCTTCCCAAAGCCCGCCCGGTGAAAAAATTTGGTTGTAGTTGTGTCTGAATATCGCGCCGCTGAAGTCTTTTACGTCCTTGTACCTTAACGGACATAAGAGAAGCCCGTATGACTTCCCCCCACCCGCCGCGCCGCCGTATATACAAATGTCGGCCCTCGTGGACAAGAACCTTTCCTGCGGCCCTTTCTGCGGTTTAAGTATCATTCCCGTCCCTCTTATCCGCATCGGGGAGTTGCACCTCTGTTTCTTCGGGCTTGTCCTTGGGTTTTTCTTCCTCGTCTATCGCGGGCAGGTAAATGACGACGTCGCTTTCGGGTGTTCCGTCCTGAACGGGCTTCGCGGCGAGCTGTCTGGCGACCTCGATTTTCTCTCGTTCCAAGAGATACTTTGGGTCTTGCCCGCTGTTCGTCACCAAGAACTCCGCGGCTTTCGTGTCTCCGTTTATGGCCTTTATGCCCTGCGCCACAACTATCGCCGTGGCATACGTCATGTCGTCGGGATTGTGTATACCCATTTGCTCCAGCCGTTCTCTCACATTCCCGTCGACCTTCATTTCCAAAAACAGGTCTATGACCTCTTTTATGTGCTTTTTCCGTTGCGTCGTCTCCCGATGTGTTGCCGAGGCTTTTTCTATTAGTTTCGCGTGTACCTCCGGCGTGATTTTGTTTGTTTTTATGAGATTTTGCTCCGACCTCGCTCTGCCCGCGGCCTTTGAGCCCAGCAACTCGGTAACTTCTTTTCCCCTGTCGTTTCCCCCGTCCGGCATATCGTTACCCCCATATGTTATATTCTATTTTCTGTCTCCTTATGACTTTGCACTGTAAGACTTCCCGACCGGTTTTATTGTTTGTCTTTTTGATTATGTATTTGCCCCAGTCTTTTTGCAGCTTGTCGAGACTGTCGCGGTTTCTGTCCGTGACCTGATTCCATGGCGTACCCGACTTTATGTAATATCGGTTGTCTATCCATACGATTCTGTCCCACATCATGCTCTGCATACAGTAGTCCATGCACTCCGAGAAGTCGTCGTCTATGAAATATCTCTTGCGTCCTATGACGCCGATTATTGCGTCCGCTATGCCGGTAAACAAAAACGGCTCCGTGGGATTGTAGTTCGCGGGTGACAGCTCGTTAAAGCCGAACACGTGCGCTCTCGCGCCTTTCGCCATTGTCGCCGTGTTATGTATCGCCTCTAAAAACTCCTCTTGAGACGCGAGATTTGAAGCTCTCTCGCCGCTTGCCGACTTGACCGCCGTTATGTCGTCCCGAAACATTATCAGCGTTTCTTCCGCGAAGTTGTCCAATGCCCAGTTTCGTATCTGCCCCACGCTTTTCGCGGGACAACCGACTATCGGATTTATGAGGTTTCTTTCATACTCTGCTTTTTGAGTTTCCGGCACAAGAATTTCGGTGTCCGCGGGGAGGAGCTTACCTGTACTCACCCCTAACGGATTGCCTCGGCTTATGATTATGAATTTTATGTCACTCAAAGACGGTTTTCTTCCCTTCATTTTTTGTTTAATTTTTCAATCAATACCTTGCCGTCCAAAACTCTGCCGAGCCCCGTCTTTCTCGTCTTGCCTTCGTTTATCTCGACGTCCTCAAGTCCAAATCTTGTGACCGCCTCCGACCACAAGCCTTCATTTCTGAACACAAATACGATATAATCGTAATGCTCGAACTGTTTGAGCTCCATTTCATTAAGCTCCTGCACGGGCTTTACTTCCGGAGTTTCCGCCAAATCGTTAAACCCAAACTTCGTCATGTCCATGGTAAGCCCTTTAAGTTCAAACCCCAGCATATCCGTCCATAACGAATACTCGCCCACTTTGTTGTCGGCGAGCCTGAACGCCTTAACCTGCTCCTCCGTCAAGTCCTCCGCACGTATGCACGGCACTTTGTCCATGTGTAGATGTTTCGCCGCCTCGTACCTCGTGTGACCGGCTATTATTGTGCCGTCCCTATCCACGATTATCGGGTTGCGAAAACCGAACTCCTTTATGCTGTTCACGACGTACGTTATCGACTCTTTGTTGTTTCTCGGATTGAACGCATACGGCTTTATCTCGTCCAGTCCGAGCCATTCCACTTCCATGCTGGCCATTCCTTCCCCCATAACAAAAACGCCCATGAACTTGTCGTGAGCGTTTGTGTGTTAATTTGTATGTCTGTTGTTTATGAATCGCAGTAGCGAATCGTGTCCTCTATAAACCCCGCGTCAGCATCCGTGACCTTGGCGTTCATATACTTTTTTGCGAGACGCAACATATCCTCCACCGCCTCGTCCTTTGCGAGACAGGCATCGTACCAGCCCTCAACCCAATCTTCTCGGTCTTTCTTGCTGTAGTCCCTCGGCGCATACTTCGCTATGAACTTGTGAATTGTCTTAAGCTGTTCTTCCGTGAGCTTTTTGGCTTCTTCGCACATATACATAATCTCACCTCCCATCTCTTTCTCTCAAGTATATTGTACCACGTCAAGCGTGATTTGTCAATACTTTTACGCAACTTTCGGCAAAATTATTGCTTCCATTCCTCGCTGCCCCATTCAACGGGAATGTCTTCGCCTTTTGCGTTTTTTGAACTCAACACTTTCGCGGGACGCCCGTTGTTGTCGATTCTCACGCAACTGTCGAAGCCCTGTCCGTTTGACATCTCGTCCCATACTTTTCTGCAGCCACCGTCTATCTCTCTCGTAATGTAACGGAGTGACAAAATACGTCCGGTCTTTACCGCTCTCGTCATCATTCTTCTTGCCGCGTTTGTGTTCTTGACGTCGTTGTATACAAGATTAACCTCGTAACCCTGTTTCTTCAACGCCGCGAGATACTTCTTTATTTTCTTGGGGTTTGAGCCGACTATCGGGATTGCGACGTTCGCGCCGTCCATTGAACCGTCAAAGAACTTTGGCAACAGTTCTTGGTTGAGAATATCCGAGCTTTCCTCGTGAACTTTCCCCGCGCCTTTGCCGTTGTCAAATTCGGGCATCATGCTTTTAACCACATCGCTGTCCATGACCATCGCGCCGTAATATTGTGATATTCTGTTCACGGCGACGGATGACTTGCCCGCGGCAGGCGGCCCCATGATTAGGAATGCTTTCTTTTCTTTCTTTACCTCTCCAGTGTACTGCTCATCCCCGTTCTCATCTATCACGACACTGCCCGAATGAAGCATTTTCTCGACTATCGGCTTATGCACGCTGTCGATTCTGTCTTGGTTGTATACAACATTTCCGTTCTCGTCCCTTTCGGGAACGGTTTTGCCGTTGTCATCCTTCATTTTCCCTGTAAATTTCCACTGTGTTTGGTCTTTTTCGGGAGTTTGGTTGAGTTTCATAAGTTTCTTCACCATCGGGTTTTTTGCGAGCTCACTTATCGGGTACGTCGGGAACTCCATGAGGTCTTTGTATAGCCCCCTCGCTCTCTCCAATGCCACAGGCGGCTGGTAGTAATTTATACTGTTCACGGACAGTCCCGAAATTTTGGAAATCTGTTCGGGCGACATTTTGCGCTTTTTCGCCATGTAGTCCAATAGCCGCGACAGGTTTCTTTGGTCGGCGAACGGTCTTTCCTCCTCATCCAGTTTTTCAGGATTGACCATTTTAAGTATCTTGCTTTTCGAACCGAACTCCTTTTCGGCATATGTCCTTAACTTGTCGTAAGCCGATTTGCATATATGGGCATCTATCATACCTTTCCGCCTATGAGCCGCCTCGCTAAACTGTTCGGGGGGAGTATACGGTTTTTCTCGCTCTCTGCGGTCGCGTCCCGAACCTCCGGTAATCCCCTTGTCTCTCATTTCTTGAACATACGAGTCTATCGTGCCGTTCTTTTGCAACTCCGCAAACGCGGCCTTGGGCGTTATGCCCTTTCCGGCGAGAGCCTCCCAACAATCCGTCGGGGAAAACCCTTCGGTGTCTATGCCGAACTCCTCGCATAGACCGTACGGCAAGCGGGTGTTCCCTCCGCCTCCGCTTTGTTTCTTGGAGGTCTCCTCAGTATCGTCATCCGCATCCATATGCATTATTCTACGTATCATGCGGTCTCTTGCACTTATAAAATTCTTCCCCATACTTAAAACTCCTTTAGTCGTCCATGATTATCTTTGTCACGGCATCCATGTATTCCTCTATGTAATCGGGAAGCTGCTCACCCATGTAGTACATCGTAAAACACTCGGCAAACATCTCGCACGGCTTGCCGTCCTCATATGCGTATACGGATATTTTGCCCTTGTCACCATGTTTCGAGACCAAATCCCATAGTTTTTTCTCAACGAACTTCCCCGATGTAAAAATGACATCTCCGGATTTTAATTTCGTTGCTTCTAGAGTCTGCTTGCTTTTTAACACATCGTCCACGGCGTCTCTCAACATATGTCCCAGCTCGTGAACCACGAGCGACTCCATTTCCCTGCCCTCTATGAACACATTGTGCCGGCGGCTAGGGTCGGTGTAGGCCTCTCTTGCTTTTTCCAAGTTTGCTTTGTCTTGTTTTTTTGCAGCGATGTCATTCTCAATTTGCGTTATCGCCTCTTTGTTGCCATCCGTTTTTGCGGTTTTCAAAGACAGCTCCATCTCTGCTATTGTCTCCTCGGCCTTGCTTATCATTTTGTCATATGTTTTTCTGTATGTTTTTATGGCGGGCAATCGGTTTGTGTTCAAAAAATCCATTTCGTGCCGGCCAACTTGCCACCACGCGAGTTTTCCCGTTTTAAACCGATTGCTCGCTCCTATCTTTGCGGGTTTGACGCCATAACTTTCGTATATCGACATCAATGCATTGTTTATTTGGTTGCACTGCTCGGCCGTGAACTGCTTTGTGGCATACGCATCCTTGCCGGCTGATTTGCCATGTGCGTCATTGTACATATCTATTCCGAGATTGTCCTTCGCCCATTTCGCGGCCTCGGCCGGAGTCTTGCACTCACTTACTTTTCGGACGCCCCGCTTGCCCCAGTTCGGGTTTTTCTTCAGCTCGGCCCTTGCTTCCTGTTTCTTTTTCTCTTGCTCTTTCCTTCTTTGCTCGGCCTCCTCTTGAGCTTTGCGTTTTTTTTCTTTGTTTTCCTCTAGCTGTTTGTCTATCTCTTCTTGCGGCATGACAATCTTATCGAGCATTTCCTCGCACCATGCCTTCACTTCGTCATCCTCACAGGTTTCCATAGCCTCTTTCGTTCGGCCTATATAGTCCTTCATGTACGATTTGTGGTTCCCCACTTCCGTAAACCCATGAGCAAGGGCGCTTTTGATATTTCTCGTTTCTCTCTCAACTTCCATTACCGCCGCCACGGCTCTGTAATTGTCACAAATTGCTCGATAAACATCACTAACCCCATCGTCGTTTTCGTGTTTTCTGTATATCTCGTAGCTCTCACTTGGATAATTCGGCGGGTTTCCGGTCAGCCATTCCTTGCCGTTTTTTTCGTTGTCTCGTATTGCCTCGAACCACTCTCTCGTGGCTTTTCTCCTTCCCTTGAATGACTCCCTTTCTTGGTCATTTAGGTTTAAAGAATCTATCGGGTCTTTCTTTACGGTTTTACTCCCTTTCGGCTTGTACCCCTCTATCGTGCCGTGCTCGTTCAAATATTGATAGGCCTCTTTCGGACTCACGTCCTCGCCCTTGAGGGCTTTCCAACAGTCCTTCGGAGTAAAACCCGTGGTATCTATGCCATACTCTTTACATAAACCGTACGGGAGTCGCGTGTTGCCATGTGAGTGTATTCCTCTCTCATTTCGCTCGTCATCGTCATCGGCGTCCAGCCGCAATATTCTGTTTATCATGTCGTGTCGTGCGTCGTTTGCCGTGCCGCTCATGGCTTCACCTCGCAAAAGAAAAGGGCTTGCCCTCGCAAACCCTCAATATTCCAAATGGTCGTATCGCTTCATTATTATCTCACTCGCCAACTTGGAGACCTCCATTACCTCATCGTGTAATTCCTTGGGAAAGCCCTCACCTTTGGGATGTTCTTCCAGTGCCGCATTGATGATGTCAACAAGGTCACTGTTTGCCCGTTTTAAAACCTTATCCAAATAGTCGCATATCTTGTCGGACATAAACTCTTTTTCTTCTTCTTGCCGCCTCCGGAGGTCTTTGAGCCTCTTAAGCCGCTTGTCATACACCGCTTGCAATTTCCCAGCGTCTACCATATTGCGCCTCCGATTAACTATTTAACACGTATAGGTGAAATCTGCCACATTCTTCAGCCGTTCCCATATCGCGCACCTCAAGACTTTTTACGTTTTAATAAATCGGCTCGTTCTTTAAATACTCCTTTTCGAGTTCAAACAATTCATCGTACTGCTTTTCGGCATCCTCATCCGTTTCTCCGACGCCCTTCACGTCAAGCTCTATCATGCTCTCCGGTAGTCCGAGCTTTTTCAACTTGCTTCTAAATTCATCCTTCGTCATTCTTTATCACCTCCGTGATTATATCGCCAACCTGTTTGGCTATCTCTCTGGGTTCGGTGTTATTAAGATATTCAGACCATGCCTCCGCTATGAACTCACTGAGCCCCTGCCCGTTCTTTAGAACTTGCGGAGAAGTCGGGTATGACGAAAGCCCGGTCTCTATCTGCGCCTTCGACAGCGAGTTGTACAACTTGCGTATTTCAGGGTTCTTGCTTATGCCGTATGTGTGGTCTATCAAATGTCCCACCTCGTGGTCCATGATTGACTTTATTGTGTCACAACCTTTAGGGTGAAATCCATTGTTGGACTCTATTCTTGCGTCATGTTCGAGCGAAGCGTAGTTGCCTGTGTTTGAATCCTCCACATAAATTCCGGCAAACGGTCTTAAGGCCTCTGCCCACTCTTTCTTTTCCTCGTCATTGAACTGTTTGTATCCGCCGAAAGACTCATCCGTGTAGAACGCCCATCTGCGTCCCTTTTGCCTTATGAGGGCATTTCTGTTCGCCCACTCCTCGCACCACCAGTCGGGCTTTGACGGCAACGCTCTTTTCACAAACTTGAGGAGTATCGGTTTCTTTGCTGCCCTTATCTCCTCACGGATTGCGAGCAGTGAGCCGCAACACTGTATCTTGTCTTTGATTTTCGGAGCTCTCGCGAAATTGTCTGCCAAGGAGTTCGCCATCGTTTTCGACACCCTAGCATCAACATTCCACCCAAACGAGCAGTTGGGCACTTTGAGTTCATTCTTTATATAATCCGTCACTCCGCTGTTTGTGGCCGCCGTACAGGGCGCGTAATGCGGCTTCTCTGTTTTCCCCGACTCATTCTTCGAGCCGTCTTTGTCGTCCTCTGAAGCCCCCTCCGACGCCTTATTTGCCGTGCTTTTATTTTGGGTCTCTTTCTTTACTTTGTCAACATACGGCTTGATGTTTTTGTCCTCTTTCAACGCTTTATAAGCGTCCGTCGCGCTTACGCCCTTACCTTCCAGTGCTTCCCATGCCTGTTTGGGACTCGCACCTTCGGGAAGCTTTATACCAAACTCCTCACAAAGGCCGTATGGTAAGCGGGTGTTCCCGCCGTGCTTTACCTCACCCCCATCTCTTTCCTCATCCTCATTGGCATCCCCATGTGTCATGCGGAATATGTACCTGTCCCTCGCCATTTTTGCGTTTCCGGTGACCGGCTTTCCGAGGTAACGCTCGATGTATTCTTTTCTCGCTCTTTCGGTATCTTTCATAACGCGCCCATATGCTAAAATCGCCTCGGTGGGCGATTTCTCGCCGTCAAGGCCCACTGTATATAATTTCTTTATTATACTATACTCTTAAAATTATGGTACGTCAATAAAAAAGTAACTACATATAGTGGTTATTTCATGCGGGGGATTCGTGCCCCTTTCGTGGGGAGACGTTTCAAGCGGCGATTAAGCCGCTCTTTGCGCTCATCCTTTCCTCTGCGTCCGTCATGTACTTGCATATCTTGCTCGCCTCCGTCACGGCTTTAAACAGCGCGTTCGGGTTTTCCTTGATTGCCACCTTCCACGAGTCGATATACGCGGCCGAGTTCTCTATGTGGCTTTCCGTTATCGCCACACCGAACTCCTGACCTATGAACAGCGACGCTATCTCGGCTATGAGTTCTTCCTGCGCATATGTCTTGCTCCCGAAATGACCACTCAAATCTCTGTTCAGCCTTTCCTTTGCGCCCGTCGAGTGGGCTATCTCGTGCAATGCGACGCCATAGAAGTCATCGTCGCTCACGAAGTTCTTTCTTACCGGAAGATGTATCTCGTCTTTCATGGGCACGTAGCAGGCCTCGCCCCCTCCGTACACTATCTCGCACTCACTCTCACTCCAGTTCCCAATGAACTCGTCTATGCGGTCGTTTATGTTCTCCGTGTGTTTCACGATGTATTCGGGCATATCTTTTATGAGGCTACAGTTGAACACCATATAGTATTTGCGGACGGTGTACACATTGTCGCGCAGATATTTCTTCGCCTCGTCCGTGTCCATGTCCTCCAGCGTCGCCCTCGTAAACGCCTTATGCGTCATTTTGTCGTACGTCTCGAAATACTCGACGGGCACTCCGGCGTTCGTGCCGAGACATTTCCCCTCCTCGTCTCTCTTGAACGACAGTCCCGCCTTCTTCATGGCATTGAACGTCATCCAGCGGCAGTCCTCATACCCCCTCGCCATTGATACGAGCGACAACAGCAATTCATTGTCGCCCCTATACGGCTTTCCATTTGGGGACATCATATATCCGCCTTTCCAGCCCTGTTTCCAAACACAACCCTTGTCAAGGTTTTCCATCAGCGTGTCCACCAGCATTTTCTGCGCTTTCGATAACTTTTCTTCCATACCGTCACCTCTCAATCATCTATCCTTTCGAGCGGGCTCATTGGCGCGGGTTCGCTCGCCTCCCGCGGACGACGGGTCGCCCCGTCGTTTCGCCTTTCTCTCCTCGCTATGCGGCGGTCTTTCTCGCCCCCTTGAACATTCCCGTGTCACGGTCGCGGGATGTGTGCGGTTGTATCTCAACCTGCCAATATCCTTTGTTGTTTTGCCACAGTTTCGTAACCGCCGTGGGGGTCGTGTTTCCGAAGTACGTCGCGCGTACCGTCTCGCCCTCATCATTGACGACAGTCATCGTCCAGTAGTTCTGATTGCGCGCCGTGGTCTTTCTTTCTATCAATTCAAATTCATATCCCTTCATATCTCACCTCTCAAATATCTCACCCGTGACCTCGGTCAAGAGCCTTTCTCTCCCCCTCATCACACCTATATTATAGCATATTGTATTTACCATGTCAATAGTTTTTTGCAAATATTTTAAAACTTTTTTTACTTTTTTCAAAATAATTTCAAAAATATTCACGTATCCGAAAAGAGCCGGGATTGCTCCCGACCCTCTTGGGGGATATGTAAAAAATCAAATGTTCTGACCTTATGTACTCCTTTTCTGTATCGCCCTTCTACGAACTCTCGCGGCGACTCATTACTTCCTCGAAACACCCGATTGTCTTGTCCTCTATGGCGCTTGCCATCGGAAGAATCTTTTTCTCGATAAGCGGCACAATGAACTTTCCCATGTGCGTAAACTTGTCGGCATCTTCCCACTCGCCCGTCTTTATGTCGTACGTGCCGGTGAGCTTGTCGGCTATACGGAAATGATTACTCAAATCATACCAACCGAGCCCGTGTCTGTATACATCTAAAACGTCCGACCCGATTGTGAGTCTCGCGTAATAGAAATCACTATCGTCTTTCTGATTCCAAAGTATGACGTCGAACGCCGTTGCGGTCTTTGTCCTCTCCACTTCTTCCAGTCTCATTCTATTCCCTCCGCTTTTATATGGGCTCTCCGCAAGCCGTTTGTTTCCCTTGAGTATTTACCCGTGCCTTTCAAATACTGCCGTGTACGCGCGGATATGAGCGTCTCATGGCGTTTTCGTCCACATTTACCCGACTGACTCTCATAACCTCGACGCGTCCGTTCCTGATTGTCACATCGTAATCTTGGTTTTTAAGTTCAGGATGCGCGAACAGCAAGCCTTTAATTTCCATATCGAACTCATGCGTTTCCGGCAACAGCCAGCCGTCGCTCATAAGCCCGTAAAGCCCGATATGCGTGCAGGAAGTATCGTCATTCCCATAGTAGAAGTCCAATGTGAGCCCATCGCCTCTGCACTCCTTGACGGCCAATAAATCCTCTTTGTGACCGTTCACGTAAAGGCAGCCCTCGAATTTGTATCTTTCCAATATCATGTCCTCACGCCTCCCCATATGTCTTGTAAGCCGAGCTTTCCGCTCTCTCGATATACTTGTCGATGTCGGCAACCTCTCTTGAAATCGCCCTGTACTGGTCCAAAAGCCCTTTTAAAAGGCTGTATGCCCGCATAAGTTCCGCAAGGTCGTATCTGCCCTCCGTCGCCATTCTGTTGATTCTCATCTGCATATCGAAAATCTTGTCTTCCATATCGTCACCTCCTTATGCCGTAACCGGCTCTTTGTGCTTTCTCGCGGCCTCCGCCTTATTGAGCTTCTTCGCCCTGTTTATAACGCTCACGGGGTTTCCGAGCTTCTTGTCGTATTTTTTCATCGCCCTCGCAAGCCGTATCAACATATCAAGCGTCTCACTGTCCGATATGGGATGCGCACCATAATAATGTTTGTCGATAAGCATCTCAATCATGTAGTACATATCGCCCCATATGTCGCCGGTGTCCATGAACCCGAAGTCTCTTATGCGACCGATGATGAGCATCCTGCATATGTTGTACCACCGGTCGATTTCCTTGTCGATTGCCTCGCTGCTTATGAGCTTTACCTTTCCGTTTATGTATACTTCCGACATCTTATCCCCTCCTCAATCTCTTTCCTTTCTCTGTCCGTGAGTTTCCTTATGAACTCGCAAAACAACTTAATTGCCTTTTCCTGCTCCTCGGTTATGACCGCCTTGTGCATTTCAAGTTTCCGTTTCTCAATGTCGTAGCAACCGAAGTTCTTATTATATCCGTTCATTTCTTTTATGTCGTCGTGTGTGCTTTCAAAGCTGATAATGTTTGAGCCCATCACCCTCGACGCTCTCACGCCGTCAAACTCCAGCTCGTAGATATATCCGAATCTCTCAATGTCCGCCATACTCTCACCTCCCATATCACTCGTCCGCCCAGTAAGTCCAAATGTTGAGTTTTGACGTGCCGTATTTCTTGAGGTACGCCTGAAGTCTTTTCTCGAACCTCCCCCTCTCAATGAGGTATGCCCTCAAAAGATTGTACAGGTCATTCTCGGTAAGCGGGATGTACTTGTGCGGTCCGTCCACCTCCTCGCCGTAACAATCCCACTTTGCGGGGTTAAAGATGCTGAAGTAAGCGTGTTCCTCGCTGCCTCCGCAGTAGTGAGGCGCACCACTCACGCAATGATAGCGGGCAGGACATTCCAAAGCGTCCATTATCGGCTCGATTTTGCAATCGAATTTGTCTTTCAAATTCTCGGCATAGAAGTATTTGCCTCCATCCGTTGCACATCCGTAAGCGGCCTCCGTCGCATCCTCGCTCTCTCTGTACCCTCCGCAGTAACCATACCCGAAACAGAAATGCGTGTCTATGTTCTCTTTCTCAATATCCACGAGACGCCCACAGTCAAGCTCTACAAGCCTCGCCGTTCTTCCCAAGAACCATTTCACGTACCGCTCGTCGCCCCATGTCGCCCTGGCCATCGGCTCGAACCGCTCAAACAGCCTTTTCTGCTCCTCGACATCCGCTTTCTTTTCTTCTCCCGTCAAATAGATACTGTCAATTCTTCTCTTTACTCCATACATATCGCACCTCCCAATCTCAAAGTCCCATGAGCTCCTCACCCATCACATACTCACATATCTCTCTTATCGACTGTCTTGGTCAAGCCGTGGCTCACGCTACGACCTTCCTTGAACCCTTGAACATTCCCGTGTCACGGTCGCGGGACGTGTGCGGCTGAATCTCTGCCTGATAGTAACCATACTTGTTCATGTACACTTTCGTAACCTCGGTCGGGGTCGTGTTCCCAAAGTACGTCGCCTGAACCACCTCGCCGTCCTCAAGCGTCACATTCATAACGTAGTAATTGCAGTTCCTTGCCGTCCTATCCTTTTTAACAATCTCAAAAGCATATCCCTTCATATCTCACCTCTCAAATATCTCACCCGTGACCTCGGTCAAGAGCCTTTCTCTCCCCCTCATCACATCTATATATTACCACTTTCCGATGTGTTTGTCAATACTTTTTTGCAAATTTTTTTGAACTTTTTCAAATTATTTTAAAATTTTTTCAAACAAACACCAAAACAAAAGAACCGAGGTTATCTTCCCGGCTCTCTCGATTCTATGCCGCAAGTCTCGCATTTCCCGCAAGCCAAGCGGTTATGGTGTTTACCAGCGCCTTCTCAAACAGGGCCATGCTCATGTCGTATGCCTTGCCCCTTGTTAGTTTTTCGGGGGTGTATTCCGAATCAATGACTTCCGGAGCCACGCACACACAACGATATGCCGTTCTCAGCGCCTCCAAGGCCTCGTCGAAATTCTCTTTTATGAACTTCACAATTTCGTCCGTCACGAAGTCCTCTGTTTCTTCGGGCTCACACACACTCTCTGCTTCCCAGTAATAATGCTCGATTACTATATAGGAGCCGTCTATGAACGGCCTTACGCGGGCGTATACGACTTCAGGAGAGCTGTTGTGCAACTCGTCCCGAAGTTCATGTGTTTCTATGGCCCAATAGAACTCACTCCTCACGTAGTCGTCTATGTATGTCATTTTGCCTCCTTTACGGGGCTTATGCCCATTTTGCTTATAACAGAGTATTTCTTAACCTTCTCGCCATCCTCCTCCACGCATTCCGTGTTAAGATACTCATAAAGATATACACTCACGTTCAGCCCATTTACTGCGTTCCTATACTTTTCAAGCAGGAAGTTGTTTCTGTCTCGAATCATGTCAACGGAGCAAAGAGAGATATACCCCTTCCCCTCTTGAACCGATGATTTGACCACGACATCGCACCATGCTGTTTCTCCGGTCGCGTTGTGAGTCGTATTTATGTCGATTTCGTACCCACTCGTCTTTTTGTCGTACAACTCAAACGACTCACTCGCATATATCAGCCTTCCGCCGTCTTTCTCAAGCTGCTCGATAACCAAAGTTTTTGCGGCCAACCAATCTTTTCTTTCCGCTGTCATTTCCATAGCTTCACCTCCCGAATCTCATTGATTTTATGTTTATATACCTGAAGTGCATAACCCGTCCGTCCTCAAGCACAAGGTCTATCGTGCGGGCGTCCAGCCCCTCCATGTCCCATTGAAATTTACCCTCGAACGTTTCGCCGTTGTAGGTCGTCACGGCACACGGCTCATTGTAAAGAGCCTCCATAGCGTCCCAACCATAATATCTGAAAACTTTGTCTTTCGTGCTAATTCCCGTATGCTGTCTTGTAAGATTTGTGTTTTCCATATCTGCAACCTCCTCTCAAAATTTTCTCATGTATATCTTGTCGAACAGTGTTGAGCTTACTCTTATGACCGCTCTGTAGTTGCCGTTCATGTCACATCCACCGATTACGCGCGCCCTTGCGTATGCCCCAATGACCGCCTGCTCCAGTTTGGTTGCCTTCTCACAAACCTCATTTCTGTCCTTGCATCTAACCTCGATGTAGTTGTCCCAAATGTCGGCATACAGACTTATGTTAGTATTTTCACCTATGCACTCACCCATGTACTCATTTACAAACTCAGCGAGATTCCTATTCAAGAACTTCTCCGTGGCGTAGTCCTTACAAATTGTCAACCCGGGCTTTTTCTCCATGACGACACCGTTTCTTACTGACTCCATAATTCCCTCGATTATGTCGTCCTCGTCACTATCTTTCCAGCTGAACCAGTAATCCGCGATATACCGGTCATCCGCATGGCTGTATTTCATGTCATATTTGCGCCCATTCTTAATGAAATAACGGGTTTTAAATGCCACCTCGTTTATTTCCCTCTCGGACACCCCTTTTGTGTTTGACCTGTCGAGGTCTAAAAACCTCACCCCTCTCACCGTCGTGTATTCAAGAATCTTTTCGCTCGTCATATCACACCTCCTCAAACAATCACGCTCACGGTCGCCCCGTAAAGCCCTCTGTAATCCCTGTCGTGATGGCAGTGGATTCTTGCCTTGCCTATCGCTTCGGCGATTCTGTATGCCCTTTCAGCCACGCGACTTTTGTTTTCGTTTTTGACCTCGGCGTACTCGCCATACTCATCCGCGCACATGAACACAACCTCGCCGTCACTTGCCGCATCGTTCACGCTCTTGATAAACCCCATGTCGATGTACTTCATGGTTTTCTCGTCACAGGCGACCCGCACGCCATTTTTAAGCCCTCTGTTCATTATTGCGTTTCTCATAACCAGTTCTTTCGACATATCGCCACCTCTCAAACATCTATTTCTTGGGGTTTCCTCTCCCCCTCATCACACCTATATTATAGCATATCGGTTTTACCTTGTCAATACTTTTTTGCAAGTTTTATTAAACTTTTTGCAAATATTTTTTTCGAGCAAAACAAAGGAGCCTCACTATATTCCTTTGAAGCTCCTGTATCTTTATGCGTTCTTAGACCACTCCTTGCGTGCCTTTGTGAGACGGTCAATGTCGCTCCTCAAGACTCCTTTCTTTCAGTACCGGTGTGCTTCCCGCCATTCTTCTTCTCCCTTTTTTATTAACTCATCAACGTCTTTTGTCACCATGTCGGTAAAATATTTTACTTTGAAAAATGCGTTCTTTGAAATCTTTTCACCCATAGTCATTTTCGCAAGACACTCACCGAGGAACCAGTGATAATCTCTCCCCATTCCGGAAAGCGTTTTTAAGAACTCCTTGTCCTCTTGGTTGCCTCCCGCTATCTGCGTCGGGGCCACGTGGTACACATAGTCAAGTTTGTGTTGCTTTATACCCGATGAGTGGTGATTGATGTTGTCGATGAGCATACAGCCAAGCGCGAAAGCAGTTGCCGACTCTATCTCTTTGCCCTTAACACAATAATGCGTCTTTGCCCAATACTTTGCGTCGTCACCCATGCAGTCGCCCACGTACAACGTGTCCATGAAGTAATGGATTCCGGGATGGTCATCCACTTCCACCTTCTTGGGGGCGATGTCATAGTTTTCGTGCATTGAAATCACGGTATCGTTTATCCTGTTGCACTGCTCCGCGGTGAGAGCGGGATGATATTCAACCGGTATCCCCAGCGTCTCACTCAAATACTTCTCGCACTCCTCACGGGTCTCGAAATGCTCATGCTGCCTTATGTGCCTATGCCCTACATACGGACTCGTCGCCAGCCATTCCCTATGAGCGTTAATCCTTTCTTCTTTCTTTTCCATAACTCACCTCTCAATATCTTATTTTCGGTTTCGAGCATTGATTAACTCTTTCGCACTAACGACCCCACCCGACTCATTCCGACAGTGAAACCGCTGTCCCGCTACCATGTCTCTCAAATATCTCTCCCCCTCATCACATCTATATTATATCATGTTGTATTGCTCTTGTCAATAGTTTCACGCAAATAATTTCATTGTTTTACAAAATATTTTGGGGTTTTACTCAAAGAAAAGGCCCGCAGTTTCCCGTGGGTCTTTCCTGATAATAGAGATTCATTTATGGGATGCGTGTAAGCTAATCTGTTTCAGACGCATCGTCCGTCTTTTCGTTCTTTGTTATTTCTATCCCTTTCTCTGAACTTACGTGAACCGTGAAATCCATGTCTTTGATTTCGGGATGACTGAACAGATATTCCCATACCATACGGTCGTGTCCGCTCATCGCGCCATTGCCGTTATATTCCCACTCGTCCGTCAAAACATAGTACGTCGCTATGAGTTGCATATCTGATTTGTAGACCTGCCAAAACTCCAGCTTTATCTCATCGTCTTCTATGCCTTTCCGTATCTGCAAATCGTCATAGAACGCAAACGGGCCACCGAAAAACTTCTCGATTGTATAAGTTTCAAGTATCGTCATTCTCGACTCTCCTATTCCACCGCTCGCAAGCGTCCGTGCCGTTTATCGCCGAATAGAACCCGACGTCTGCGCCACAGCTTCCGCACTCTATCTGCGACTTCCCGAACACAATCCGGTAGTTTAAATTTATGTTTCCGCAAAACGGGCAGGCTTTGAGTTTCAGCGGCGGTTTTATGTCCGCGCCTTTCTGTTTAACAAAGCTGTTACCCTCGTGGATTTCGGATGTTCTTTTTCTCCATGCGACCGCAAGCTGCCACGGGTCAAATTCTTTCCCGACGAATATTGTATTTGCCCCGCACTTCGCATTTAAGCACTGTACGGCAAACATCTGTACTCCTTTCTCTATTCTCGTCTCGCCTTCGCAAAACGGACAGCTCTTTGTCTCCGGTAATTTCTGTCCCACAGCATCTCTCCTCGTTTGTTTACTCCGCGTCTATCGCACGATTTGAGTACATGAAGTGGACTCCATGCATCCAATCATCAAAGTTCATTGAGCAACCCGTTCCATCGCCGACTCCAAACCCAAAGTCCGCACAACACACAAGCTCGCCGTCTTTAAAGCCGTTGAATGTCATCTTGCATCCCTTCCCGCCATAAGCCGAGGGCCTTATGACTGCGTTCTCTGTATAATCGCCCTCATCACTTAACACGGCGCGATTCCATGCGTCTTTGAGTTGCTTTCTAATGTCCATACCGGTCACCATATCGAAGCTGTTGACGGCCGTCTCGTAGTCCTTGCCGATTCCTTCCTCAATGTAAGCTATATCATTGTGTAAAAAACGCACATAGTCGATTGTCATCAGCAGTGTATCGTATTGCTGTTCATTCATCATGTCACACCTCCATAACCGCCGCGATAACCGTTGCAATCCCGTTTATCGCAAGCCTCATTTCTTCCTCGTCGCCTTTGCGAACGTTGTTATTGAAAAGGTTGACGATTTCCTCACCGAGTGACTTTGCGTCTGAACAATTCTTAATCGCCTCTTTGAGATACCAAACAAAGTCATCCATGAATCCGTACGCCGCCCCACAAACCCCAAAATCTTCTTCTTTTTCAGTGCAAAGCTCCGAGATTTCAGTCATTTCCCAATTCGTTATGTTTCCAAGTTTCGCCATATTTCACCTCTCAAATCTCTATTCCCGTGGGAGTTTCAAGCACCTTCGCTCTCCCCCTCATCACATCTATATGTTACCATATTTCATGCCTCTTGTCAATAGTTTTTTGCAAAATATTTGCGTTTTCTGAAAAATATTTTTTTCCACAATAAGAAAAGACCCACGAATTTCTTGCGGGCCTTCCCTATGTTTTGAGAGGTTAAAGTATAATCATATTTGTTGTCACTTCTCGGCCATCTCGACCAAATGTATCTTGGTAAGAAATTCACAAAACGTTACGACTGCATCGTGCATATCTTCAAAATACAAACCAATCAGGTCGTCATCCTTGCTAAAATCTGTTTTGTTGTATTTTATGTCATATGTCGCGTATGTCCTCCCGTTCGGGAATTTGAACTTCACGAACTTCGAGCCATCCTCCCACACCGCGGCCAATGCGCAATCGAGTTTAACTATGTACTCCATAATTCACCTCACATAAGTCCGGTTTCTTTGAGTTCTTCGATGAACTCCATACAGGTCTTTTTGAACTCTTCGATACGTTCTGCTGTAAATATTTCAGGAAGATACTCCGAAAATATGAGCTCCCCGTTTCTATATGTGGCAATAAACCCGCTCGCCGCCCCGGTGAATATAACGTTATCATCCGTTTCCCGTCCGGGATGCGGAGTTCCAAAATGCATCGTGGCCACAACTCCGCCATCCAGTCTTGCTGTCAACGCGTGCTTCATTTCTCGCCTCCTATGTCTACAGGGTTTTCTTCGTGGAGTTCATTCCACTTGTCCTGTATTTGATAGATATTGAGTCCCTTTATTTCTTCCGCAGGTAAATCGTTGTAAGTTACCACGCTCTTGTACCCATGCCTCTTTTCTGCCGGAGTGAGGTACTCGTCATTGTTGCGAGCCTCACTTATCGCCTCGTTCTTATCCTTCCCGAAGTAAAGCACGAAACGCTCATTGTCCTCATTGATTTCATACGCCTTGTAATACCTTATCATTTCCATACTGTTCCCCTCCTTATGCCGCGTCTCGCATCATTGTAAGATAATTTGAAATGGGGTACATGAACTCGCTTCTGTTGCGTCTGTTCGTCCAGTAAATCATAAGCTCCTTCAAGTCCACCCTTGCCACGAGCCTGTCTCCGCGCCCCCTGTTGACAAAGAACATGAGGTTGTCTTGGGGGTTTTGGGTTTCCCCCTCGACGGCATACCTGACCTTCATGTCATAGATTCCCAAATATTCACTGTCCATAAATTCCATACCGTCACCTCCTCAAGCCACGAAATCCGCAACCTTGCCATTGCCGCAGTAGAGGTCTCTCTCTATCGCAGGCATTACCATGCGTCCGAATCTTACGTGTATCTCCTCAAGTTGCTCCTGAGTGAAGTACCCATACTCCCAGCCGTGTCCGAACTCTGCGAGCCCATAGAACTCGTATTTGCCGTTTTCGAGCTTATTTCCCTCAAGCACGAGCCATGTCCCAACTCCGTACGGATTGAAGTACTTTACAAGTACCTCAGCGTCGTTCCCCTTTCCATCCTGCGAGTAAATCGGATGTTTTGCCAACTTTTTCTCAATCTCTTTCGTCATCAACTTCATATCGTCACCTCCCAAATCAATAGTTATGCCATTCATCGGCAAGGTTGTCAAGCATTACTTGAGCCTCCCTCTTTTTCCCGCCGAAAATCGCACCGAGAACTTTTCTTATCTCATTTTCCGCATTGCGAACGCGGTCAAAAGTGTACATATCAACACGCCCATAATCACACCAGTCGGCAACCTTGTACATTTGATTGAGTACCCACTTCTCCGCACGAAGCTCACCGGCTTTCACCTTCGCATAAATCACATTGACCTGCCTACGAGTCACATCGGTTTCAGTCCAATGAGCAACCTTATCACCAACCCTACATTCTACATCCTTCATACGCTCACCTCTCAAATATCTTTTCTCTTTCGGAGGTTCCCTTCCCCCTCATCACATCTATATTATAGCATCTCCCATCCCTCTTGTCAATAGTTTCACGCAAGTTTTTTTTAAATATTTTCAAATTATTTTCTTGAAATATGTTGACATCTGCAAGTGTGTATGATAGAATGGTTATATCAAAACAGATTACACGACAATCTCAAATATCTATTTTTCTATCACAAAAGAACGCCCTCGGTTGAAATGACCGGGGTGCTCTTTACAACAAATAAAAGGAGCTATATATATGACATACGGAGGTAGGTCACCGTATGGATATAATGCATTTTAAATGGCCGTTCTCATCCGTGTAGTATCTCGGCACAAGCTCGCCGGTTTCGTTTAAAAAAGCATCCATAGCTTTCCGAGAACTCAACAACTCGTCAAACAACGCCTTATAGTATAGTTTCTCCGCCTGCCTACCCGTAAGTTTTCCGGGCTTTACTTTTATAGATGTTTGCGGATTTACGCACAGAAAACCACCTTCGTAAAGACGCTTCAATATCGTCCATGCGCCTTGGTGATATATCTCTTTGCCTTGAGAGTTCAACTCGTCCATGTCTCTAATTAACCCACTTAATTATCGGGTCACCGCGGAAACCCTTCTCCCATACATACCAACCGAAAGCCATCGCACTATTCCCGTACTTCACAAAGTCACCGTTTTTCGCGGCTTGTATACGGGACGAGCATACATACAGCGTCCTAAACGGCTGATTGTCGAACAATTCTCTCCGCTCCTTGCTTTCCAAAAAGGTGAGCTTCAAAAACATGGCAAGTTTCCCACCATCGGGAAGTAGATTCAACCCATGCTCTATGAACTGTCGTGCTATCTTGTACGGGGGATTGGTCACAATGTCCATTTCCGTGCAGTCGGGATGCTGTTGAAAGAAGTCCACCCCCCCCTGCCCGAATCCTCTATCCACCAAATCGGTCGCTAAAACATTATAGCCTTGCTCCAAAAAGACTTTCGCCAAATGCCCCTTGCCGCAGGCGCACTCCCATATCGTCGGTTTGAACTTCTCCACGTCCGTAAGAAGTTTCGCCGCTATCGGTTCTGTCGCATAGAAGTCGTGCTGTTCTCTGTCACTGTCTACCACGGCGTTGCTGCCGAGACACGTGAAAACCGTGCTTCTCGACAAGAGTTTGCCGGATTCTGGACACTCCCACTCTCTGAATAGATTAAGCTGTTCCATATCTCTAATTTGATTCCGGTCCATACCCCGAATACGGCAAGCTCCACCTCATGCTTTTGATTCCGAGCATTTCCTTGAACTCGTCCCAGTCCGCTGCCAAGCCGTATTTTTCGCCGTCCTCAAGTTGTACCACGGGTATCAAAACCGATTTTTTGCCGCAATACTCATTTATGCAGTACGTGCCCATAGCGACCATTTCATCGGTGTCAATAATCTTCTCTTTGAACTCTAAATATGCATCGCCGTCCTCGTCCGCATTGTAGTCCGCTATGTCCATTAAAGGCACCATGTATGCGTCTATCAGCATATCACTCCTCCCCATCCGTCCGGAAATTTTCGGGCGGTATTTTTCTTCCCGACAACATTTCTTTCACGGTCTCGTACGGTATGTTCGTCGAGTATTCCGCGCCACTCGCCATCTTCAACGTCGTGAAGTTCTCGTTGCCCGATTCCGCCGCCTCCACGAGGTCAAGATTTACCATTATCACCTTATGCGCAGTCATCGGCTTTTCCAAGACTTCCGTTTCTATTTCCACGTATCTGCTCATCACTGTCTCCCCATAAATCTCGCCTTATAGTTGTACAACTTCGACCTCACGGAGTCATACCCCCTTTTAATTATGTATGCGCGTCCGTCGCCCATAAGTATTCTCGTGTAATCTTCCGTCGAGTAATACGGATGCGCGGCGACTATGAAATTCACATTAAAAATCATTTCCTGAAAGTCGTTCTCTCTGTTAATGTAGTCAATGTCCCACGTCTCCCATTCCACGGCCTCCGATTCCATATAATCGCTCATGTTTTAATCCTCCATGTCCCAAAACGATATTGCCCGCTCCCTGAAATTCTCATTAAACCTGCTTACCGCCTGCTTGTAAAATTCAGGGTTGAGTTCAAACCCTATGCAATTCCTTTTTAGTCTCTCGCAAACAACCCATGTTGTCCCCGTTCCGAGAAACGGGTCAAACACATATCCGCCCTTTGGAGACCCGCATGACACAATCCGCTCTATGAGTTTTTCAGGAAACGTCGCGGTATGCCCCCCCCTCATAGGTTGAGTGTTGATTGCCCACACATCGCCGGGATTCTTCATGTGTCCGTTCACGCCCAAAACTTTCACTGCCTCCAAGTCAAAGAAATAAGACCTGTTTAACGCGAAGTGATATACGTGTTCGTACGTATTGTTGAATCTGTCCGTCACGCTCGCCGGTATGCGATTGGGTTTTTGCCAAATAATGTCGTCCCGAAGAATCCAACCCCGATTTTGCATTTCTATGGCAAATCTCGCGGGGATGAGTAGAAGTTGTTTGTTTTGATAAAGCCGTCCATCTTGCTTGATTTTCGGTTGCAAGGGTTTAGTTGTAAAAAACTTCTCCTTGTGTTTTTTCTGTTCTTGGGTTACGTTGCCATTCTCATCGAGATATTTGCTCCATGCTCCCGCTCCCGACCCAAAATACGTATCGCCGATATTTATAAAGATGTTTGCCGTGGGCTTCAGCAGGGGTTTTAGCTTGTCAAAGAAGTCCACCAATACTCTTACATACTCCTCCGGCGTGTCCTCCGACCCAAGCTCATGCTCGCCGTTGTTGTAATTTCTCTTTGCCCAATATGGCGGTGACGTCACAATGAGGTCGATTGATGAGGGTTTAAGTTCGGAAATCAAATCCAGCGTGTCTCCGCATTTTACATAATGCTCCATGTCCGGCTTTTATACCTCGTTCCCCCAAACGTCCCAGCCGTCCGTAACGTCCCTTGCGAACAGCTCTATTCTGTCTCTGTCGCCCAAAAGTTGCACTATTCTCTCCCTGACCTCATGCGGTTTCTGTGAGTGTTTCCTTCTCGGTGACATAACTATCTGTTTTACGTCTTTCGCTATTCTATGCGGATGCCCTTTTACTCCGAGCAAACACAGCTCCGCATTTCCCATTGTCCATTTGCCCATTCCGGCAAACGGTGTCCCCGACTTCGGGTTGAGTTTCACCCAACAAAAGGCACACGTCTTGTACTTAAACCCCCAAGCCCTCATAACATCCAAGCCGTCCTGCAGAAACGGCATTGTGACCCATAAAAGCAAGGCACAGTCACTTGCGGATATTCTCGGTACGGGCAACTTTTTTATCTCGTCCGGCTCCATTGTGGGATACGGACACCAGCCGGTCATGTTTTTGACCAAACCTCCGCCAAGGTCATCACCATACTTCCAAGGTGGGTCCGCATAAATAATGTCGTACTTCTTGTCGGTCGTGTATATGTCCACGCTCATACCCCGACCTTGAGGATGAAATTCCAGCGACTTTCTTTTCGGTATATTCCCGAAAAAGTCCATCTGCTCGTTCTCGCTCATTTCCTTTTCCCGTAGTACCTCTCGGCCCGTTCTTTCACTTCCTCGGCAAAAAGTTGTCTTTTTGTGTCCTCGACAAGTTGCTCGTATGCCTGCGTTTTCTCAAGATATGGATTGTAGTAGTTCAGCGCCGATATGATGTCCGCCAAAATCAGCTTCTCGTCTATCTCCGTAGCTTCGTTCGTGAACATAGAGGAGAACAGTATCTTACCGGTCTTTGCATCTATGGCGTTTATCCGGCACCACACGAGATGGCCGCTTGTCTTCTTGTGGTCTTCCGCATCCTCACTATACACAAGATTCACGCCGAACGTTTCCGCTATCATTTTTACGGCCTTGAACTCTTTGCTCTCTGTAAAATTCTTCACAAGCCCTTTAACATCCATCCTATCACCTCACTCTGACTTTTTTCTCGGCTTATAATGTCTCTTTGCCTTCTCTCTTTCTTTGCGTTTCCAGCGCCTATATGCAGGCACACATTCATTCAGCCCTCGGCAGTATTCCTCCGGTATTTCACAAGTGAAACACGTCTCATTTGTGACTTCCTTATACTTTTCCTCGCCCGGTTCACGCCTGTCCTTACTGTTGCCCATTCTTTTCCCCCGACAATATCTCATTCAACTTCCCGCACACGCCATTGAGTTTCGCTCCGTCCGTGACGTTCTCCCAGCCCATAAGAACGGCCGGCGATACATTCAATGCTCCCGCGATTCTCTCTATGTGCGAAAACGATACCATGCCTATGTCGCCCTTCTCGTACTTCGCTATCAACCCCGGCGAGACCTTCGACAAGACTGAGAGTTTGTTTCTTGTAAAGCCCGCACGCTCGCGGAAAAACTTCACTCTCTCTCCGAAGCTCATCTTTGAGGCGTCCACTTTCTCAACCTGCGCCGCGTATTCCAGCGCACCTCTTACCCCATCGTAAACTTTCTTTAGTTCATCGCTCGCTTTTTCTTCGTCCTTTGCGTCGGTCTCCGCTATATCCTCCCAGCCGAGAAGTCGTCCGGGATTCACGCCTATCGCATATGCGATTCTTTCTATGACCGGTAAAGAGGGATTCTTTCTAAATGTGTTTTTCTCGTACTGGTCTATATATTGCCTCGTGACTCCGCACCTGTCTGCGACGTCCTGCAGTGACAATCCTTTCTGTTTTCTGTAATATGTCATCCTTTCTCCGATTGTTTCAGACATCTGTAATCTCCTTTAACTTATCTTCACCCACGACCGCTATCAGTTTCTCTACTTCCCTTTCACCGAGAACGCAAATACTCTCCGTGACTTCTACCGAGAAATACAGCGATATTTTACCGTTCCAGTCAATTATGATGTATGCATCATGCGGCTCGCTGTATTCCAGCGTTCCGTACTTCACGCAGCCACTCTTTAACTTAACCCTCACTCTCTCGTGCAGAAATCTGTTTAGCCCCATCATCATATTCCTTTATTATCGCCTTAAAATCTTCAGTTCCGAAAAGCCTGTATGACTCTATGTCGTCCGCCCTCACGACTGTTGCGCCATCATGAAACGCTCTGTCAATTACATATTTGTATTCTCCGCTCGTCCAAATTCTGCCATATATTACCTCACCCGATTTCAACACTACCCTCACATCATGTCCCAAGTCCAAAAAATCAACCTTCATGTTTCCTCCATCCTGCACTATTCCTCCAAGTTTCTCTTTTTGCTCCGCCGTCATATACGGCGCTATCTCCTTTAGGGACTCAAGCACCTCCTCCACATCTTCATCCAGCCCCTCACGCGCCCCCGCAAGTCCGCATAAAATGTCGTCCATCTTGACGCCGAGGGCATTTGACAGTCTTTCTAAACTCTTGTACGTCGGTTGCCTCCTGCCCTTGACATAATTTGAAATCGTCGTGTTTGATATGCCCGACGCGCAGGCAAGCTCAAAATACGACATTCCGGATTTCTTTATGAGTGCCGCTATGTTTCTGCCGATTCCCTCAACCTCGCACTTTTTCATTTTTCGCTCCTTTTATCCGAAAACTTTTCTGCCACTTCCTTACCTAACAGATGTGTAAACTTCGGGCGCAAATCTTCGGCCTTACCTCCCCTTCCCTCAAACTCTGTTTCCATATTTCAATTCCCCCTCGTATTTTTCTTTTTTTATGCCACTCCAATTCCCATCCGCGAAATGGTCTCCGATAAAGTCCAGTACGGAGTAATCCGCCCACGTTTTTGCGCCGGTATGTGCATATCTGTATACCTCGGTCTTTATGTCGTATTCTCCAAAAAAGTCATACGGCACGAGTTTGTCATTCCCTACAAGCGAATAGAACGTCACCACGGTCGAGCCCTTCGCCTTGTATGCAAAAACGCGTTCCCTCCAACCATTGAACCCCTCAAGCGGCAACGAGCCTATCTCCAGCTCATGCTCTACAAGGTCCATTTTCTCCTTCTTCGTCTTTTCCCGAACCTTGACCAGCACCCTCTCTTTCCCGTCGGAAGTGACACCGAACTCAAATACCAAATACGGGTTACAGTCCTTTATTGCGTCAACCACGCACCGCTCGCACGGACGTAAATCAAACTCGGCTTTCTTTTCGTGTATGGGAAAATCACCGTAGCCTTGCCCTACCGAGCTTCCGTACGGATTCATGTGCCCGTAAGACCGCCTCAACATCGCATATCCGGCTTCTTCCGTACATCCCCACTTGACGTGCAATACCATGTTCTCGCCCCCCCGTTGCTATTATGGGTTAAGTATAACACATGGAAATTGTTTTGTCAATATTTTTCCGCAAAGTTTTTGATAATTTTTCCATTTACATACAAATGTCAATAATATAAATATGTGATTTACGATTGACTATTCTTCCGCGAAAGAGGCTTGCCGCCATCTCTTTTTGTCAATCTTCGCTATATTTTTGCGGTTTCCTATATATCCCAAAGCGTCCCCTCTTTCGTTTGTCCTCCGTACTTGACGCCCGGCATATCTTTTAACCAACCTTCAAAGTAAATCTCGCCCGTCATGTTTTCGGGGCAACTGCCGTCTTTTTTTGTATCTCCACAATGTCACCACAAAGCTTCAAAAACCTATCCTTGAATTTCGGGTATCTCTCGAACTCCTTTATGCGGTTTTCTCCCGCCATCGGGCAACCTATGCAACCTACACGTTTGAATCCCTCGGCATAAAGCGGATTGAGTTCCATATGCTCGCTCTCAATGAAATCTTCCAATGCCTCCGAACTCCAATATGCCAGCGGATTGACGCACGTTTTCTGCTTCGCTATTTTGCACGTCCCGTTCTCAGAAATGTAGTCTTTTGCGTCCTCGGTGTTATCGAAGTGAAAAAGCTGAATGTCACTGTAATTGCTTTTCGAGTGAACCTCTATGCTGTCCCTGTGTACCGACCTTTTGACGCTTTCGGCCTTCCGCACTCCGAACGACTTTACGGCGACCCCGAAATCGTCGTGTTCCTTGAGTTCTTGGCAACAAAACCTGCACTTCCGGAGCGGAAGCATTTTGTGATATATGCAAAGTTCCCAAAAATTGTGTTTCGGCATACATTTCATGCACTCAATGCCTTTCTCCTCGAACTCGGCAAATTTCTTCCGCACGTAGTACACGGTTTCGGGTGCATCCAGCGTCGTGTGATTGTGGAAGACAAAGAATTTCACGCCCGACATCTGAAACAATCGCACCAAAACGTCGCTGTCTTTTCCTCCGCTGTAACCCACGGCATAACCTTTCGTGTTTCTAATCAATGCCAAATCCTCGAAGTCTTTCAAAAGTTGCAAAGACCTATTCAACATACTTTCGGGAGTTCCGTCAAAAATGTTTGTCTGAATGCTCATCTCGCCTCCTTGAGTTCAACAATCTCATCTATGTCATCGTCCGTCAGAAAACACAGCTGAGCGTCTCCATTATCCAGCACATATTCTTTTGCCGAATAACTCAATATTCCGTAAAACCATATATTTCCCGACTTGAGCT
>JAJQAK010000185.1:72474-73661 GCA_021203845.1 Clostridia bacterium
TCTTTTGCCGAATAACTCAATATTCCGTAAAACCATATATTTCCCGACTTGAGCTTTACCATCTTGCCGAGAGAGTCTTCCCACTTCATTTCCCCCGTGGTTGCTTTCATTTCTTTTCTCCTTTGTCGAAAATGCTTATCTGTTTTTCGACCCCTGTCTTTTTCTCTTTTGTGTACTCGGTATGTTTGACGAACCTATGCTCCGGGCTGCCTTTTTCTTTCTGCCTCTCCAGCTCTCTTATAATTTCATATTCCCGTTCTGACAGTTGCCAATACTTCTCATCCATCTCGGCTGGCGATTCTTTAATCCTTTTTAACTCGGCTATCTTCTCATCTATATCGGAAAGCTCTTTTTGTTTTAACTCTTTACGTTTCTCCCATGCCGCTATTTCGGCATCATATGCCGCGGCCCTCGGAGCTAAAAAGCCGTTCCCATAAATCGCCTTGCCGTATTGCTTTTGACTGTCGAGGCCGGCGACCCTGAACAGATAATCTTCCCGATAATCGATTCCTAACCTGCTCCACTGTTGCATCTTAACCGCATACACAACTTCGGGCGGGTATTGATACAATGGGGGGGCTGTTTGTACTTCAGTTTTCTTAAATCGTCATTTGCCGTCTCGATTGCCCGATTCAAATCCGGAGCGGTACGCGCCATCTCACCTTGTGAACATATGAACGATGTGGAGACTTCCGCCCCGTTATCATAAGTTACCCTTGCATCCGTTACAATATGCGACCTCGCCGCCTTTATGCCCATCAACGTCTTTCCGGGCGCAAACAGAAAATAGTCGATGTGTTGAACCTCGTAGAATCTCGCAATTTCGGATATTATCGAAAACGGCGGGTTGTCTATGACCACGCAATTTTCGGGGTATGTTTCGTTGATGTAATCGCCGTTCGGATAGAACGGGCGGACGATTTCGCGGTCTTGCCAGCTGTATTCCTCAATCGCCCATGTTTTGACAACCTCGTAGATTTCGGGCGGGGTGAAACAGTCGTCCGTTGTGAGTTTCGGTTTGAACTTATCAACGAAATTTTCGTATGCCTCGTTCGTTTCGAGTTTCGCCGCCTCCGTGTTGAGTTTGTCGTAAAAATCGTCCGCCATTTCACGCCTCCGCGATTCTCGACTTCGAGCCTTGATATGGTATGCCGTAGGTCATTTCTCGTCTCCGTCATACGGCGGGT
>JAJQAK010000135.1 GCA_021203845.1 Clostridia bacterium
TTCCGGGCGGTCTTGATGCAGACGGAATACTGCTCGGTTATGTCATGTGCGCTGAGATAATATTTCATTGTTCCCACCTCTCCCGGAACTTATAATCCGCGATAGTTATATCCGGTATTGCGCCCGGCCCTTCTTTCAAATAAGCGCGGAACCCACATCCGGTATTGCCCGCGATGTGTTCGTAATTTTTATCCCATTCTCGGAAGATGGGAGCCTCATCGTCTATTACCGTTAAGCCTTCAGGGGTTCTGTGCGTGATCCTCGCAGTTCCCTCGCCGCTATGTTTTTCAACAAGGCGGTTGTATTTGCGGAGCGCGTCTGTTCTCCCGACAAAAATTGATGCAAGCAACTTGTCGGTGGGATCCGCGATACAATAAACGATTAAATCGCCCCATCCGTCCATTGTCTTTTTGAGCTCGGTGTCTGTTATGACATAGCCGTACTCATCTCTGCGCCATCTTCGGTTTAATGCCAGGGATACGCGCATTGTAAATTCCCGCATATTTTGACGCCAGAACCTCTTGTCCCATTTTCTTACCCTGACGGAGATTCTGAGCGCTGTTTTGTCTGGAAATATGGCCAGCAAATCTGTATTGTGATAAACATCTTCACATCTAAGTTCCATATCAATAATCTCGGGATCTCCCCATCCAATATCAGCAAATATTTTGTGGAGCCATTCAATAATCTCCGGCATAAATTTTCTGGAGTATGCCAATTCCTCATCCCATGATTCGTTTATTGTCACTAGCTCGCCTCCTTTCCCCATGTATCGAATCCTTCAATCTCCCGGCGGTTAAACATATCCAATCGCCTGCCTGCCGTGACGTGCCGGATCATGTCATAGAACACTTCGGGCTTCTCGCTGTGAACCGTGATCGGTGCCTCAAAACACGCCCAGAATTGTGTCTCCTCAACGAACTGCGGAGAACCGATATGCCCATATAAAACGAACTCACAATTGAATTTCGGGAGTCCGAAGGGCTTATGTCCGTGATTCTTATGCCAGACAAAACAGCAAACATATTTCACGCCCCAAGCCTCGAAAATCTCGAACGCATCCGGGAGATATTTCTGAGTCGCCCAGAGAAAAACGTGGCAATCATCGGCAGCAGGGATTTTCAGATTCTTAATTTCCTCCACGCTCATGGTCGGATAGTCCATTTCGACCGCGTGCGGATTCCTGTCTGTTTCAATCCGCGCCATCGGCCACGGCGGGTCAACAACGATCACATCGTAGACACCCTCGATTGCCTTCGCCTCACGCGCCTCGACCGAATCCAGCCGTTCGACTAACTGATCGCGCCTCTGTTCCCGGATAGCCCCGGCCACGTTCATGCCCTCGTTCTCGACCAGACGGCGTTGAATATCGGGATCGCGTACCGCCTCAGCGTCACGGGTGGACGGATGACGGATAACCGGGGTCTTATGTCGCGGTTGTTTGCGCCCCAAGGAATCTGTTACCGTGTGCGATTCGCACACGTCTCCATGTTTGACGAGTTGCCGGTGGTGATCGCTAACGGTTGAATTAGATACCCCTAAATCATTTGCGATTTGCCTATCTGATTTAGTCTCGTGATTCGCGATTATGTCATCGTCAACCAGTTTTCCCAGTTGCTCTTGCGTTAGATGCCTCCGCGCTATGTTCAGCTTGCGGGCTTGCGTGAACTTAGCCTCCTCGCTGTCATAAATGCGAACATTCCACTCGACCTTATCGGGATTGACGATTTTTCCGTTGCTGTCAATCCATCCTAATTCCTGACAGATTTTATAGCGGTGATAACCGTCGATCACGTTCATGTCTTGATCGAACTCAATCGGGACTTGCACCCCGCGTTCCGCGATGTCAGCCTTCAGTTCCGCATATTCCTCAGCGGTCAGCTCTGGCATAACTTGATAATCTTGCATTGTTACCTCCTAAAAATCACGATCATGCTCGGAAACGGTGCTCCAGATTTCATACCGCCGAACCTCAGTCGTCCGGGAATAAATCTGATTTCTGTTTTGTTGTAAATATATTCGTGAAACCATTTCGTGTCTGTCCGGGCTGGCAATAACATAACGACTGTCGCCCCCCCCGATGCACTTTCGGAGGCTTTAGCGATCCATTTGCTGACCTCGCGCCCATACGGAGGATTGCACCAGACCGTCCCTTGCCACGGCTGGGATAATCCGTCATCGTCCGGAGTGAAATACCGCTTGCATTTTGCGTTCTCCGGGAGGGCGCATACATCAATGTCGAATCCGAACTCAGCATCCAGCGCATCGAAAAAATCCTGCGGTGTCTCCCATACCTCGCTCTTGCTTGAAAACATGATCTCGTTGTTCATTAAACAGCCCTCCGTGAATCTAATTCACTATTTTCTGCAAAAAAAATCCGATCACGGTCTTCCGGAGTCATCCGAAGAACCTCGACCAGAGCGTTGATTTCCGACAGCTTGAAATCACCGGATTTGAGGCGGTTGTACAGGGTTTCGCGGAGAATCCCGCTCTTGTCCGCAATCGCCTTAACGGTCATTCCGGTGTCGGTCATGTAGTCTTTTAATGCTTTCGTGTCTGTCACTGTCTCACCTCCTCTCGTGAACCATATTCACTATACACCCACGTTGAACGAATGTCAACATATTTGTTGAATTATTTTCAATTCGGTGATATAATTTTTTCACGGAGGGAATTATCATGGAAAAATTATACGAGAACATCAAATACTATCGCGAGGCTCAGGGGATGTCTCAGGAAGAGCTCGCGAAGCGGACGGGATACACGGACAGATCGTCCATAACGAAGATCGAGAAGGGTCTGGTTGACCTCCAGCAATCGAAGATAATATTGTTCGCCAAGGCGTTAAACGTGCCTGTATTGGATTTGCTGGGCTGGACGGTAAAATATACCCTGACGGACGCAGAAGCGGAAATAATACGGAAATATCGCGCTCTGGACGCATCTGACAAAGCCCGGATAGAAGAGCGCATAGATGAGATGCTGGAGAAAAAAACGAACCGGATGGAGGGTGATGTAAATGTGGGCTGAGAAATTACCGAGTGGACATTACAGATTTACAGATAGATTTATAGATCCCGTGACGGGTGAGAATAAGAGGGTCTCAGTGACCCTTGATAAGAACACCGCCCAGACCCGGAAGCTGGCGCAGGAGATCCTGAGAACGAAGATGTACGAGTCCTCCCCGTCCTCGATGACCCTCTCCGAGTTGATAAGACTGTACAATGCGGATCAGGAGCAGACCGTGAAGCAGTCCACCGCATTCAGGAATCAAGGGATCCTTGACAGGGTGCTGAGAGTGCTGGGCGATGTGAAGATTGATAAGCTGACCGCAGGGTATGTGCGGAAGAAATTCACGGAATCGGGGAAGAGCCACACAACGCTGAACGAATATCTCGTCAGGTACAAGGCGTTGATGAGATGGGCGTACAAGTATGACTATATAAACGACATTCGGTGTCTGGATAAGCTGGATAAGTTCCCTGACACTCCCCATCGGGAGAAGATACAGGATAAGTTCCTCGAGCGGGAGGAGCTTGCCCGACTACTGGACGGAATGGACAGGTGGCGCGATGTGACCGAATTTCTGGCACTCACCGGATTGCGGTTCGGCGAGGCCTCAGCCCTGCTGCGCACCGATGTGGACTTAGCCGAACGGACGATTCATGTCACTAAAACTTATGACCCGCGCAACGGAGTGACCACAACACCGAAAACCTACCAGTCGGTGAGAGATGTGTATATGCAGGACGAGTTATATGCCCTCTGTAAGCGCATAATCGCCTCAGATTCCGTTCTTAACATGGACAGGCTATTCCTCACCGTAAACGGCCGTAGAGCCGAATATGACGCTTATAGAGCCTATCTGCATGATAAGTCCCTGGAAGTCCTCGGGAGGAGCATCACGCCACACACACTGAGGCACACCCACGCATCACTCTTGATGGAGGCGGGAGTGGACATCGACACCATCTCGGCGAGGCTGGGTCATGCGGATAGTCAGATAACGAAGGACATCTATCTCCACATCACGAAGCGTCTGGAGGAACAGCGGAACGGTCAGCTGAAGTCAATCAAGATTCTCTAACACTTACTAACACTTTTTAACACTTTGCCCCATATCTGCCCCATGGACAAAAACAAGCCCCCAGAAATGCCTTAAAATGGCGGTTTCTGGAGGCTTTTGTACTCCCCGAATAAGAGTCGGAGAACGGCTTAAACCCGCATAAAATCGTGCTTTCATGGGGCAGGAAGTGGTATATTGGGGCAGTATTTTGCCCCATATTTGCCCCACGTTTTTCAAAGAGATTCTACCATATTATATAGAAATGTCAAAAGACCCCCAGCCGGAGCCGAGGGTCTTTCGAGGAGGAATTATGAAAGAAGTGGGTGGATGTCATTTTGAAAGATATTTGCTCGATGCGAACCCGGTGTAGGTGGTTCCGCTTAAGGTGAACTGGATGTAGTACCACTTCGTTCCGGACACGGTCGAATAGTAGCCGTAATTCCGCACACTGGTTCCGCTCGGGATCTCGACCAGAATCTTGTTGTCGGTTCCGGCATCGTCACGGAGATTCAGGTTCGCCGTGGTCTTGTAAGTCCCCGCGATTGAACTGGAGAACGATGTCGCTGATCCCGATGCGCTCACAGTCTTACTGGTTCCGCTCGAGTTATCCTTAACGAGATACTCACCTGAAGCGAATCCCGTGTATGTAGTCCCGTTGTATTGAGCCTGAATGTAGAGCCATTTGACTCCCGATACGGTGGAATAATAGCCGTAGTTCTTCGCCGATGTGCCATCGGGCAGGGTTGCCAGAACAGTCTTGGAAGTCCCTGCTCCGTTGCGGAGATTCAGCCCACCGTTCGCCTTGACGGTGTATGTCCCGGCGATTGAGGAATCGAAGCTTGATGCGGAGTCTGTAGCGGTCTTGCTCCCGGTCGTTCCGGAAGTCGTTCCGGAGGAAGAACTTCTGGAGGTTCCCTTGACCACGATAGCTGTATGTCCTTTGGTCTTGGTGACCAGAACATCCCCGTCATAGAGAGTCATCCCGGATGTGTATGCTTTCTTCGTTTCGAAGTATCCGCTTGCCTCAAGCACACTCGGCTCGCCTCCTGTGTCGAAGTCACCGGGGTCTTTTCCTGTTGCCTCTTTCACGCACTCACGGACAAGGCTTGAGCAGTCAGCTCCGACCGGAGTCTCGGTGTGGATGCCGTAATTGACAACACCATATCTCCCTGTCTTGGAATCGCTCCCCTGACTGTATCCGATATTCGCATTGTTGCACGCATCGTACATGAGTTCAGCCATCTTCTCAGCCACTTCGGCTGATTTGGGCGACAGGACATACCATCCTTTCGAGTGAACGTAAAAGTCCTGCATGGACACCTCTCCGGAATAGTCAGGAGTGGATGTCTGCTTCTGGTCGCCTGCGGTTCCCGATGTAGTCCCATTCTCGCTGATACGCGCACTGCCGATAATTACGCTCATCCCTCTGCCTCCCCATCATCTTCTTCAATCGTCACATCAATGCTCTCGTGGGATTCGTCCACCATGCCCTCAACGAGGACATAGCCGATCACTACGACCGCGGCACAGGCATAAGAGACGATGGTCGCGATGGTGTTGTCCATTCCCTGTTCGCGGATTGCCATAAGCGCGAAGTATGCGGCGCAGATTATCGTAATCCACCATTTGCGTGATTTCCATTTTTTGGTTTCCATGTTTGTTACCTCCTTAAATGAATGTTAATATTGCCGCCACGACCGCCGCCGCGACTG
>JAJQAK010000144.1 GCA_021203845.1 Clostridia bacterium
GAATCCGTCGCTGAAATACGTCTCCTCCCTGCCTATTCCCATCGTTATGCTGTAGTCGCCGGTAGAGTTCGTGAGCTCGCGGAGCGTCAGAAGATCGCCGTCGGTGTAGAAGACGGAGGAATAATCCATGAAGAACGCGTCCCTTCCGGCGGAAAACTCGGCCGTGAGGACGGACTGCGAATACGACCGGTTCTCGAGGACCCCCGTCTCCACCAAGTCCACAGTTTTTGTCCCGGAAAGAAGGTCCCCGCCGAGGTACATATCCTCCAGCGTCTCGTAGATACCGACCGACGCGGAACCGGGAACCAGCTGGTCCTTAAAATACGTGGTGGCGATTGTCTCCTCCGTTTCGGGCACGTCGGCCTTCGCCGTCGACACGGAGAAGGTTGAAACGGCCGCGAGACCCACGACCGCGGCAAGTGCCACGGAAACCAGAGAATTTCTTATGACTTTGGATTTGGACATGTGACTATACCCTCTATGTATATGCTTTATTTTTAACCGCTATATCTTTTTCTTGAGAGCGGCACTCATACCCGCGGCCCCGCCGACTATGCATCCTAAAAGCAGAAGCTTCGCACCGGTGCCCGCATTGAGGAAGTTTACGTGGCTCCCTTCGTACAGATTGTTCGCGAAAATTATCATTATTATCGAAAGGGCGATGATGGCCATCGAGACTCCGAGCATGGTGTACCGCACGGCCCTGTTGTCCACGCCGTACCGCTTGGAAAGCACAATCACCGCGGCGTATCCGAGTGCGAGAACAAGCATGAGCCCCATTGACGCGTAGGCAAGCGCGTACGCGGCGGTGGCGTTGGAATAGCCCACATTGAGAAGAATCGAGCCGAGTTTGTAGTCGCTCGCACTTCCCCCGACGAAGTTCACACTCACTCCCACGACGGCCAAAATGACGGCCAAGACCATGAACCCGACGCAGGTCCACGTCCCCGCGGTGAGGAGAGGCTCCTTTTTCGCGGTCTCGCCATCAGAGGACGCCGCGTCCGCAGAGGCGATTGTCTTGTCGGAAGACACCGCGGCTCCCGCGCCGTTTTCCGTTGCCGTCTCTTCGGCGGTCTTCTGCGGCTGAAGCTCCGGGTGCTTCATGAATTTCACGAGGAAGAACTTCGTGAAGAATATGAGCCCTATCCCCAAAGCTATCATGAGAAGCGACCAGAACTGCGAGGGCGTCGCCATCCCGGCTATGAGCTGGCCCCTGTCGTCTCCGCGCGCGAAGTCTATGAAATAACGGAAAACGCCGTACGCTATGCAGTAGACGGCCAGATTGTTTTTGAAGTTGAATCTGAAATACAGAACGCACATCACGACGGTGAGAAGGATGAGGAATATCATCTCTATCGTCGCGGTCGGTATGACCTTTTCGCCTATCTCCCTGATATAAATCCCGTACCACGCGTCGGTGGGCTTGCCGTAGCAGCACCCCGCGAACGTGCAGCCGAGCCTTCCGAAGGCGTGCGCTATGCATATCCCTATGGGCACGAAGGGAAGTCCGTCGTTGAGTGAGGTGTTCATGTGGTTCTGCAAAACCCTTCTTTTCGCCCTGGGTGCAACGACATACACGTAGATGAGGTAGACGATGAGGAACCCGCAGACGCCGCCTATGAGCCCGCCGTAGAACGTAAGACCGCTCAGGGAGAACCCCTTTCCGGCTATGGCGTCGTATATCCCCTGGAACACCGCCGCCATGAACACGCCGAAGCCCGTAGCGACCACGCCGAGAAGAAGAAGCTTGTTTATGCTCTCCTCGTCGCTGTGAAGTCTCACAAGGCAGCAGTAGAGAAATATGAAGCAGCATATGATTCCTACCGCCATGCATATCCCGTAGAGATACACTCCCTGTCCGAATATCGTGAATATGGGATTGCTGTACATCCGCCTCTCCTTAAGGCCACATCTTATGATTTTGGGGCACCGAGATGCCCCAAACGCCTTATAAATTATACAATTATAATATATGACTCGTCAATCAATCTTTCAAAAGATTGTTTATGGCCGAGACGAGGGCCTTGTACGAGCTTATGATTATGTCCTCGTCCACGCCGGCGCCCCAGTATAGCCCCGCGTCCGTCTCAAGCCCTACGTACGACATGGCTTTGGACTGCGAGCCGGAGCTCATGGCGTGCTCCTCGTAATCCGTGAGCCTGTAATCCACACCGAGAAGGGTCTTGAGCGCGTTCGACACGGCGTCGAGACGGCCGTTACCGCGGGCCGAAACGACTTCCCTCCCGCCGTTTCTCAAAACCGTCACCGTCGCGTCTATTTCTCCCTCCACCTGCGCGAAATGGCACTCCGAGATGTCGAAACTGCAGCGCGGGGACACGTAAGATTCCTCGAATATTTTGTATATGTCCTCCGCGGAAAGTTCCGCGTGCCGTTTGTCGGACACGTCCTTGACCAGATACCCGAACGTCTCCCTCATCCTGACGGGGAGGTTGAGACCGTACGCGTTGTACATGACGTAGCCCACGCCGCCCTTTCCGGACTGGGAGTTTATCCTTATGACGTCGCTGTCGTAGCTCCTCCCGACGTCCTGCGGGTCTATGGGAAGATACGGCACCGTCCAGAATTTCTCGTCGTGCTGTGCCCTGTAGGCCATGCCCTTCGCTATGGCGTCCTGGTGGCTTCCGGAAAATGCCGCGAACACCAGCGCCCCCGCGTAGGGCTGGCGGGGGTTCACCGGCATGTCCGTGAACTCGGTGTACTTTTCGCAGATGCGGGGCATGTCGGAAAAATCGAGCCCTGGGTCTATTCCGTGCGAAAAGAGGTTCATGGCCAGCGTGACGATGTCGGCGTTGCCGGTGCGCTCCCCGTTTCCGAAAAGCGTCCCCTCTATCCTGTCCGCGCCCGCGAGAAGTCCGAACTCGCTGGCCGCCACGGCGCACCCCCTGTCGTTGTGAGGATGGAGCGATATGACGACCCCGTCGCGGTAATTCATGTTTTTGTGCATGTACTCTATCTGCTGCGCGTACACGTGGGGCATGGCGTTCTCCACGGTCGCGGGGAGGTTTATGACAGCCTTTCTTTCGGGCGTCGGCTTCCACACGTCGAGGACGGCGTTCACGACTTCCAGGGCGTACTCGGGCTCGGTCCCCGTGAAAGATTCCGGCGAGTACTCGAAGCGGTAGTCCGCTCCCTCCTTTTCCGTGAGTTCTTTCAAAAGCTTCGCCCCGTCGACGGCGATTTTTTTGACGCCCTCCCTGTCTTTTCTGAAGACCTGCTCCCTCTGCGCGACGGAGGTTGAGTTGTAGACGTGCACGATGACGTTCTTCGCGCCTCTCACGGCCTCAAAGGTCTTTTTTATTATATGCTCCCTCGCCTGCGTCAGAACCTGCACGGTGACATCGTCCGGGATTCTCTTTCCGTCTATGAGCGCGCGCAGAAAGTCGTACTCGGTCTGGGACGCCGCGGGGAAGCCCACCTCTATCTCTTTGAAGCCCGTCGCCACCAGAAGGTCGAAAAATTTGAGCTTCGTCTCCAGCGACATGGGACGTATCAGCGACTGGTTCCCGTCGCGAAGGTCCACGGAGCACCACACGGGTGCCTTCTCCGGGGCCTCTTTCGCCGCCCAGTCCGTGCACCTTTCCGGCGGCATATAGTATTGCTTTTTGTACTTGTCGTAGTTTCTCATGATCTGCCCTCTCATTTTTTAGTAAAAAAATACCGCCCTCGCAAAGAGGCGCGGATGTGCGCTGTACCACTCTTCTTCACGGATTTCTCCGCCTTTGGACCCTTCAAGTCCTTCCCGTTGTACGGCGGGCTCACCGTATTCCGCTACTTTGAGTTCACGGAATCTGCTCCGCGGCGAGTTCGCGGGCTCCCTCGGACGCCTCACACCGGCCGGCGCCTCTCTGAATCCGGAAAAAACCCGTTACTGGTCCGTTTCAACGCATTATAGATATGTTCGTTTGACTGTCTATGAGTTTAACAGCTTGATTTGCAAAAAGCAAACGATTTCCGCGTTGACAAGAAAAAAGAGGCCAAATATAATGAAGGTATCCAAACGTCCGCGGAGGAGCCGATGACCGTACTTGCGTCTAACACCGACATCTATATCTACGTGGGGATAGCCGTGTTCGTCGTCCTCGTCGTGGTCCTCATCTCGCTTCTGGCCGTCCACTCCAAAAAGACGGCGGCCGCGCGTCTCGAAAAAGAAAAGCAAGCCAGAATCGCGGCGGGAAAAACGGGCGAAGACAGCGTCGAAGATGCGCTGGGCTGCGAGGCCACGGGCGAAAGACACATTTTCCGGGACTACATCGTAGACGTGGGACCCGGCGTCACGGCGGAGACGGACTTCATCTGCGTGACCCGCGGGGGAGTCTTCGTCATCGAAGTAAAAAACTGGGCGGGAACGGTCATGACGTTCGCCGAGGAGGACAGGGACTGGATACAAAAAACGAACGGAAAGAGAACTTCGCACCACAGCCCGCTCCGGCAAAACGCCGTACACGCGGAGGCCGTGCGCGACCTCGTCCCGAGAAAGATTCCCGTCACCGCTCTTCTCGTGTTCTGCAACCCCAATGTGAAGCTGAAGGGTTCCGGAAAAGCTCTCGTGCTCACGCCCCGAAGCCTGCAAGAAAGGATAGACAACGCAAAAGACCTCATCTCGCCCACCACGGTGGAGTCGGTGTCGAGTCTCCTTTTTGAGTTCCGAAGCCAGGTCACGCCGGAAGAGCACGTAAAAAACGTCGAATCGCTGCACGGCGGCGATAACAAAAAGAAAAAGAGGTAACGCGTCAGCTCACAATTTTCCCGCATCATCCATAAAGGCCCAAAGGGCCCGGCGAAACGCTGGGCTTTTAAATTGTTATGACAGACGTTCCGCTTCAGGAACAAACGGAGATCTTTTTCAAAAGCCGCTCCATTTTCAGGGCTTTTTCGGTTTCGTCGTCGACGGCAGGAATAATGCCGTACACGGATCTCATCCGTGCCAACCGTTTTTGATAGGGATTTGTAAGCATGGCCACAACCTCTCCCTTAACGGTGATGTACACATCCTCGGTGACGGACAGATTATAGTAATAGTTAGGATTCTTTCTGAATTTCGTTGTGTTTACGTACATAACATGCCCTCCCGTACACGCCGGCACACACATTGTTTTTGCCGACTGATTTATCCAGCCGTAGCGCTATATTTTCGCGACGGTTCAAAGCGACTTAAGATAGTCCTCCACATTCAGGTACGTGACACCCTTCTCCTCCGCGTTATCCCCGCGATATATCACGTATTTGCCGACGATGGACCCGTAGGAAAATTCTTTCTTGTCGCACATGTCTTTGTTTTTAAGATTCTTTCGCTGTGCGTCGTTTCTTCTCGTCGAATACTTGATTTCGTACAGCTCGCACGTCTCGGCCTTTTCGTCCTCAACCACCATATCTATCTCGCCCGTGTCGAACCTCAGTTTGAAAACCTTTTTGTCCCGTTTCGCGAGTTTCGTCTCAAGCTGGACAATCTCCTCCATTATCCCGCCATGCACAGTGTTTCTCGCACGATCGAGAATCCTGTTCCTGTACGATATGTTGAGGCTCTTTATGACGTCGTCTTCCCTGAGGCTGTCCACGAACGCGCCCGCCTGCGCACAACGGAGACCCGGCTGAGACATCACCGTCATCTTTTCGCCCGGCCCGGACCGGCCGTAGTCCACGAGGTCTATGTCGTATGTGAGATCCAAAAGGGAAAGGTACTCCTTGATTTCCCTGACGTGCTCCTCCGTCACCGGGACGGTGAGCTCGCTCGCGTTCAAAATGCTGA
>JAJQAK010000071.1 GCA_021203845.1 Clostridia bacterium
TTCAAAATGTTTCTTTGTCAGATTCTGACGGACGGTTGCACGTACGTGACCGAGCTTGATGATACATATGAGTTCTGCGACGGTCTCGCGGGCGTGCTCACGGAAGATTTTTACATCGACGGCGTATGAAGAAAGAAAGATCCATGAACGGACAGATAGAAAAGTTCAAAGAATACGTGGAGGAAAGCCGCTGCACGGTCGCCATTACAGGGGCGGGGATATCGTTTTCCGCGGGAGGCTTAAGTTTCGACCATTCCTCCCGGTCCGAGATGAACGAGCTCATGGCGCTCGGCTCGGAGGATTTCCTCAAAAACGAGCCCGTGAAGTATTACGAGTACCTCGACAGAGCGTTTTTGCACTCCATGCTCGTCGTGGGACCTTCGCCCGCGCACAGGGCGCTCGCGAAACTGGAGGAGATGAAAAAGCTCGACGCGATAATCACGACCAACATAGACTGCCTGCACACGATCGCGGGCAACAGGAACGTTTTGGAAATTCAGGGAAGCCTCCAGGTGAACAGGTGCGTCGAGTGCGGAAGGCACTATGACGACTACCGCATCTGGGCCCACGGAAAGGCTCCGGTATGCGAGGCCTGCGGAGGCGCGGTGTGGACCTTCCCGTTCTACAGTCATGTCGGCCTCAACAATGAGGTCGTGGACAGGGCCCGCGAAGTCATATCGAGGGCGGACCTTATCATCCCCATAGGCACCAACGGTCCGTACGGAAACGCGTACTGGCCTTACAGAAACAGAAAAGCAAAGGTGGTTCAGATAAATCCCGGAAGGACGGCCTTCGACTCGGCCGCGGACATCAACTTCCGCGAAGGGGCGGACTCGGTGCTCGGCAATCTTCTGGAAGCTCTGGAAGCCGGCAAATAGAAAAACTTTTAAGGAGACGAAAATCATGAAGACTCTCGTTGTTTATTTCTCCCGCGGCGGACACACCGCGAAACTTGCCCAGCAGATCAAAGAGATTGCCGGCGCGGACGACATCCTTGAGATAAAGGGCGACAAGAAGTACGGCGGATACTTCAAGGCACTCAGCGTGTCCCGCAAAGAGTTCAAGGCCGAGGAACTTCCCGCGGTCACGACAGAAGTTCCCGATCTCAGCTCATACGACAGGATACTCATAGGGTATCCCATATGGTACGGAAAGTGCCCGAGGCTCGTAGTGTCCTTCGCAAAAGCGCAGGGCTTTGAGGGCAAGGACGTGTATCCGTTCTGCACGAGCGGGGCAAGCCCCGTGGGCGATTCCGCGAGCGCTTTGGCCGCCGTGTGTGAGGGTGCGAAGTTCCACGAGGGACTCAGACTCAAGAAAGCCGACGAGGCAGCCATAAAGGAGTGGCTTACCAAATAATCTTCCGACGTGATGAGAAAGGCATACACAATGGAGAAAAATCAGGAAAAGCTTCTCGAGTGGGTGAAGGACTCGAAAAAGACGGTCGCCATAACCGGCGCGGGGATATCCTATCTTTACGGGGTTGGAAGGCTCAAGCAGATGGTCAGCCGCCCCGACATGATGGGTATTCTCTCCCCGGAGTACGTCAGGACGAACCCCGAAGGCTTTTACGCGACCATGAAGAGTGCGTTTTTGGACGCGACCTTCGGGAAAGGGCCTTCGCCCGTGCACAGACAGCTTTACGAAATGGAGCAAAGGGGCCTTCTGCACGGCATAATCACCAACAACATGGACTGCCTGCACCAGGCCGCGGGCTCCTCCGACGTTGTGGAGATACAGGGCGGATTCGACGACAACATCTGCCTCGCGTGCGGCAGGCATTTTTACGACTACACCGTGTGGAACGAGGGGGAACTTCCCCGCTGTCCGGAATGCGGCGGCCCCATGATGCCAGCGAACTTCTGCAGGACGTCGCCCGGCCACGACAAAGAGTTTTCCGCACGCATAAACAAGGCCGCCGACATGCTGTCGGACGCGGACCTCATAGTCATCATAGGGACGACGGGATTTTTGAGCGAGGAGTACATGACACGCGTGAATCCTAAGGCGAAGCTCGTGCAGATAAACCCCGGTTCGACGAAGTTCGACAGGGCGGTGGACATGAACATAAGGGAGGACGCCGAGAGCGTTCTCGACTACGTTCTTAAAAACGCGTAATCGCGGAAGGCGGGACATGCCGGATTTGGAAAATCTCTCCCCCGAAGAGATGCAGCGTCTCATGCGGGAGATGCAGAAAAAAGAATACGAGGGACTCACGCCCGAGGAAGCGGAAGAGAAAAAACGCAGAAAAGAGGCGGAAAAGCAAAGAAACCTCGCCGTGCTCGAGGAGACGGAGAAGATTTTCCGCGACGGGACTTACGCCGCGGAAGGCCTTTCCGACGTAACCGTATTTCTTCCGGCTTGCGTGAAGGCTCTCAGAGAGGAACCCGTGGAATCCGTGTGCGACACGACATACGGCTGCGTGAACGCTGACTCGCTTTCCATTGCGCGAGATAAGACGTCGGACGAAAAGAGGTGTCTTGTCCTAAACCTCGCGTCCTCTTCTAGACCCGGAGGGGCGATAAGGGAAGGCGCGAACGGGCAGGAGGAGAGCCTTTGCCGCAAAAGCTCGCTTCTTTTGTCGCTCGAAAGCGAAAAGGCCGGGGCGTACTACGATTGCGGCAAGTCTCTCAATACGAGGCTCGGCACGGACGCCGTGATGATATCGCCTTCCGTCCTCGTCATAAGGGACGGCGGGGACGAGCTTTTGGCGGAGCCCTTCCGGATCGCCGTGATGTCGTGCTCCGCGCCAATGGTGCGATTAGGCTTCGAGGGCAAGACGACGGAAGAATACGAGGAGATGCTTTTCGGCCGAATCGAAGGGATGCTCAGGTGCGCGGCACACCTCGGATACAGGCGGCTCGTTCTGGGCGCTTTCGGCTGCGGGGCCTTTGGGAACGACGCGGCCACGGTGGCCCGGGCCTTCGACAAAGCTCTGAGAGGACCTTTGAACGGGGCCTTCGAGAGCGTCGATTTCGCGATACTTTGCAAAGACGGCGACGACTACAACTTTAAAAGGTTCAGCGAACTTTTCGGGGAGTGAGTTTTGTTCGGTTTATTCGGCGGCAGGAGGAAACACGGCATGAACGCGAACGACACGGAAGAACTTTATGACGCGCTGGAAAAAAGCGGCTATACCGTGGTGATAACCGGCGCCGGCATTTCGATAGCCGCGGGCGGGGTGACTTATTCTGGCATGCACGCACCCGGAAGATCGGGAGCCGCGAGTCTCCGTTCCGGGGATCCTTCCGAGATGTATCCGTTCTTTTACAGCTCTTTTTTGAAGTCGATGTTCGAGCACGGTCCGACGTACGCCCACAGGGCGCTCGCCGAGCTTGAGAGCATGGGGAAGGTGCAGGGCATCATAACTACCAACGTCGACTGCATGCACACCATGGCGGGTTCGGTGAACGTCGCGGAGATACAGGGAAGTTTTCAGATAAACGTGTGCACAGGCTGTCAAAGCGTCGTTCGTGGCTACGAGATATGGAGGGACGGGATGCCTTCGTGTCCGAAGTGCGGCAAAACCCTTCTTCCGTACAACATCTACAGCCACGCGGGACTTTTGCACTCTGACCTCAGAAAGGCGCAGCAGTGGATGTCGAAGGCGGACCTTATTATAATAGTAGGCGCCACCGGCTGCTACACGCACATGTACTGGGGCTATAAGAAAACCGGCGCGAAAATCGTTCAGATAAACCCGGGAAGGACCTACTTCGACGGCGTGGCCGACGTGAACATAAAGATGGAGTCGGACCCCGCTTTCGAAGACCTCATGCGGCGCTACAAAGAGGACGAGTCGGGAACGGTATAGTGCATTATTTTAAAATCAAATAAAGAACAGGGACGTTAAAGACTTGCGCCTCTGTTTTTTTTGCTGTTTTGAGACATTTTTTGCGGCAAAATGTGCCGAATTACCAGTTTGTGAAAGTTTTATGAAACTTATCATATGATAATTATCTTTTATAAGTTTTAGTTTACAAAATAACGCTTTGAGAGTATTATTTACCTTTGTACAGCGACAAGGGGGTATAACCTATGCTGGAAGAAAAATTGATCGAAGATTTTGTCGAATCCACGCTGCAGTCCTCCAGGGATCCCACCACGTACGGGGATTTCAGGCTCGCCCATATCGTTGCGCTTCATCTTATTCTCAGAGGGCAGACCGACAACGACCTCGGGCAGTACAGCATAACCGATCTGACGAAGTCCACCGGAATGGCGATGCCGAACGTTACACGGATGCTCAACGATCTTCAGATGGCGAACCTCATCATTCGTCACAGGGACGGGCGGCACGTCTACATCACCGTGACGGAAGAAGGGAAGGAACTATACGAGAACGGACGAGAGGAAATAAAGGTGTACGTCAAGGAGTTCATACACGAGCTGAACGAAGCCGGACTTTCCGATGACGAGCTCAACAACTTCCTTCAGACGTCCATTAAAATTCAGGGCGTCAGAGAAAAACTCAACAAAAAATATAAAGAACAAGGTAAAAAATCTTAAGTGAGGTGACACACTGAGAAATGCTAAAGATTTATAAGTATTTGAAACCTCTCGACTGGGTCTTCATCGTGCTCATTGTGGGTATAACCGTTTTGCAGGTGTATTTCACGATGACGTGCGTGGACTATGTCGAAAACACCATGAACGCGATAATGAATCTTGTTGCGGATCCTGGTTCTGGCAGAGGTGAATTGTGGAAAAACGCCGGCATTCTGGTCGCGTTTGCCGTCGGAAACGGTGCATGTCAGGTATGCACATGCTTTTTGGCCGCACAAGTTGCCGCAGGGCTTTCCGCGACGCTCAGAAGAAATCTGTTTGCCAACGTGAACGGATTCTCCACGGCCGAGATAAACAAATTCTCCACGGCGTCCCTCATCACTCGTTCGACGAATGACGTGCAGCAGGTGCAGATGGCGAACGTCATGATGCTCCGTATGATTGTGACGGCTCCCGTTACCGCCATTTGGGCTATCTGTAAGATTCAGGCGGCTTCGATGGAGCTGACGTGGGCGACAATCATAGCGGTTGTGCTCTTGGTCGTCGCCGTCGTGGCAATTGTCTGTGTGGTGCTGCCTAAGTTCAGGGTCATCCAGAAACTCACCGATAAGCTCAACGGAGTGGAGAGGGAGAACCTTACGGGTATCAGAGTTGTCCGTGCGTTCAACGCGCAGGAGTATCAGGAAGAAAAGTTTGAGAAGGCCAACGAGGACTTCAAGAGGACGCAGCTTTTTGCCAACAGAGTCATGAACCTCATGAACCCCGTGATGATGTTCATCATGAGCGGTCTGACGCTCGCGATATACATCATAGGTGCGTATCTTATGAGAGATTTGGGAATAGGAACCGCGGAGGCAAGGGAGCAGTATGCGACGATAACAGCGTTCGTGATGCTTGCGACGCAGATAGTCATGGCGTTCCTTATGCTTCTCATGATGTTCATTCTCTTGCCCCGTGCGCAAGTTGCCGCAAACCGTATAAACCAAGTTCTTGAGACAAAGTCTTCGATACTTGATCCGGAAAATCCCGAGGAATGCACTGAGACGGGTACCGTCGAATTTAAGAACGTCGCGTTCAAGTATCCCGACTCTGACGAAAACGTCATTGAGGGGATATCCTTCAGGGCGGAGCCCGGTGAGACCGTCGCGTTCATAGGAGCCACGGGCTCCGGCAAATCGACGCTCATAAACCTCGTTCCGAGATTCTACGACGTAACAGAGGGTGAGGTGTTCGT
>JAJQAK010000010.1 GCA_021203845.1 Clostridia bacterium
GCCGTGGGGTCGAGGTCGAGTTTCTTTATCACGTGGTTCATGTACGTGAAGTCCGTGACCCCGTTGTATTCCGCCTGAAGCTTCAAAAAAGCGGTTCCCGTCGGAAGGTTGGGAAAGGCAATCTCTCCCGGGATGTAGCTTATCCTCTGCATGAGGTCCGCCGAATGCGTCACGGGGTTGAGGCCGTCTATGTCGACCGTTCCTTTGTCGGGGAAGATGAATCCCAGCATGTTGCGTATGGTCGTGGTTTTCCCGGAACCGTTGGTCCCGACGTACCCGAAGATCTCGCCTTTTTCTATCTCGAAGGATATGTCGAAAATCCCTCTCCCCTCGCCGTAGTCCTTCGTGAGATTGTCTACTTTTATGATGCCCATTATTTCGTGACCTCCCCGAAGTTGTGATCCTGACGGTAGAAACTCATGAAGTGGTCCTCCAGCGTGTACGCTATCTCCACGAAGTCCGCGAGGTCGAATTTGGATATGTCGGCGATGAGCTTGTCCATGTCGTCCGTGTCTATCGTTATTCTTATACGGAGCTTTTCGAGATTCTCCGACGTTATGCTGTATCCGAGTTCCTTGAACTTCGCGAAATCTTCCGGATTGTTGAAGGCGATTCTGTAAATCCTTTCCTTTCTGTTCTTGAGGTCTTCCGCCCTGAACGTGTCCACGACCCTCCCGTCCTTTATGATGGCTATGCGGTCGCAGCACGCGTCCACCTCGTGGAAGATGTGCGACGAGAAGAAGATTGTCTTGCCGCGCTGCTTTTCTTCCAGAACGAAGTCTATGAACTGCTGCTGCATTATGGGATCGAGGCCGGACGTCGGCTCGTCGAGGATGAGGATGTCGGGGTCGTGTATGAACGCCGCGACGACGGCGGTCTTCCTCTTGACTCCGAGGCTCATGCGCTTGGTGTCCATGTCGGGGTCGAGGTCGAATTTTTCCAGGAGCTTTTTCATGTACTCGTCGCTTTCTACCTTCCTCATCCGGCTGAGCATCTTAAGAAACTGCGTCCCCTTCATGCCGACGGGAAGCGCTATCTCTCCGGGAAGGTAGCCGATGGTCTGCTGGAGCTTCGCCGCGTTCGCGAAGCAGTTCATCCCCATAATCTTCGCGGTCCCCTTGTCGGGATTGGAAAAGCCCATGAGATGCCGTATGAGCGTGGTCTTCCCGGCGCCGTTTGGACCCAAAAATCCGAAACACTCGCCCCGCGGAACGCTCACGGACACGTCGAATACCCCTCTTCCGAAGCCATAGTCCTTCGTGAGAGAGTCGGTCTCTATGATTATTTCGTTTCCTTCTGCCATTTTTTCGCCTTTCCGTCTTGTATTATCCGACAACATGTCGTATAATAATATTATAAATTACGGCATACGGCGGGTCAACTACATACATACGACAATCCCGGACCGATTGTCGCAAAAAGGAGAAACATCATGAACAAACAGCCGGAAATCACCGCGAGAACGAGGGAGACGTTCATTGAGGCTCTTTGGATAATGCTCAAAAAACACCCCGTGAACAAGATAACCATAGGAGAGCTCGCGAAGACCGCGGGGTACAACAGGGGGACGTTTTACGAGTACTTCTCCGACATCTACGACGTCATGCACCAGGCGGAAAACGAGCTCGTGGAGGCTTTTCAGACGCACATGCTGGAAAGGTTCCCGAACGGCGCGCCGCAGACCATGGACAACGAGATGCTCTCCTCCGCCGTGGAATTTTTCGACAGATACGGCGACAAGCTGACGATTCTCATAGGCGAGAACGGCGACCCGTCGTTTTTCGACACGCTCAACTCGCAGCTCTTTCCGTTTCTCAACAAACTTACCGGCATAAAATACAACAGGTTTTCCGGGTACATCACCGCCTACACCTCGTCCGCCGTCGTCAACGTCTTCCGTGAGTGGATAAAGAACGGGAAAGACCTCAAAAAAGAGGAACTCGTGGAGCTTCTCTTCGTACTCATAGGCAGGGGCGCCATGGGCGTCGCAGAGAGTCTCGATTTGAACTGAAATTTTCTTTACAACGAAAAGCTCCTTGTGCTAAAATTCAATTCGGAAATATAGAGGAGCGGGCGAACATCAGTAGCGCGGCACTTGAAGGCCTCCGGACACGGGCCGTGCGCGCGAAAGGGTATCCCCGCCGAAGCGCGGAGTCGTCCGTCCCGCGCTGGGCGCACGGGTCAACACCCGTGTGACTGTCACTTGTGTGTTGCGCTATATTCTCAAGACCATATCTTCCTGAGACGGGCCGGGCGCACAAACCTCGCCTTTATTTTTTACGGACGCTTAAGGAGAGACTATGAAACGATACAAGGTCGGCGTCATAGGCGCCACCGGAATGGTGGGCCAGAGATTTCTGACGGTGCTGCAAAGCCACCCTTGGTTCGAGGTGACCGCCCTCGCGGCCTCCCCCGCCTCCGCGGGGAAAAAATACGGGGACGCGATAAAGCGATGGCTCGTGCCCGAGCCCATGCCGGAAAAATATGGGGACACGATTGTACTGGACGCGGAAAAGGACGCGGAAAAAATCGCCGCGTCGGTGGACTTTTGCTTTTGCGCCGTCAACATGCAAAAAGACGACATAAAGGCTCTCGAGGAAAGGTACGCGAAGCTCGAGTGCCCGATAGTTTCCAACAACTCCGCGCACAGGGCTACGCCGGACGTCCCCATGGTCATACCGGAGATAAACCCCGGGCATCTCGACGTCATAAAATCGCAAAGACGCCGTCTCGGGACGACGCGAGGGTTCGTCGCCGTGAAGAGCAACTGCTCGCTCCAATCCTACGTACCCCTTCTGCACCCTCTCATGAAGTACGGGATAGAGGAGGCCGTCGTGACTACCTACCAGGCCATCTCGGGCGCGGGAAGGACGTTTGAGACCATGCCGGAGATTGTCGACAACGTCATACCCTACATAGGCGGAGAAGAGGAAAAAAGCGAGACGGAGCCCCTAAAAATTTGGGGAAAGGTCGAGGGCGGAAAGATTGTCCCCGCCGCTACCCCCAAAATATCCGCGCAGTGCCTCCGCGTCCCCGTGTCGGACGGACACACGGCGGCCGTCTTCGTGAAGTTCGCGAAAAAGCCCTCGAGAGGCGACATTTTGGACGCGTGGGACAGCTTTGCGGGCGTCCCGCAGGAAATGAAACTCCCTTCCGCCCCCAAAAAATTCATTCACTACTTCGACGAAAACGACAGGCCGCAGCCGAGGCTCGACAGAATGACGGAGGGCGGCATGGCCGTCTGCGCGGGAAGGCTGAGAGAAGACTCAATATTCGACTATAGGTTCGTGGGGCTTTCCCACAACACCCTCCGCGGCGCGGCCGGCGGGGCGGTGCTTCTCGCGGAGCTTTTGGCCGCGAAAGGATACTTCGACTGAAAACCGCTTTTGGGCGGAAAACACAGAAAAATTTAAGGATAAAGACAATGAAAGGATTTTTTAAGGGCGTGGGCACGGCGATGATAACGCCGTTCACGGACGGCGGGGTAAATTTTGACTCGCTGGGAAAGATGATAGAGTACCAGATATCGTCCGGCGTGGATGCCCTGGTTATCTTGGGCACCACGGGCGAGCCCTCCACCATGACCGACGAGGAAAAGGACGAGGTCATAAGATTCTCCGTCGAAAAGGTAGCGGGACGCGTCAAGGTCGTGATCGGCGCGGGCACCAACAACACCGCGAAAGCCGTCGCCGCGGCAGTGAACGCCGAAAAACTCGGGGCGGACGGGCTTTTGTGCGTCACCCCTTATTACAACAAGTGCACGCAAAAAGGGATCGTGGAATACTACAAAGCGATATGCTCCGCGGTAAAAATCCCCGTCATCGCGTACAACGTGCCCGCAAGGACCGGCGTCAACATCCTTCCCCCCGCGGCGGAAGAGCTTTCATACATACCCAACATGGCCGGCATAAAGGAGGCCTGCGGGAACATGGAGCAAATCTGCGAGACCCAGAGAAGGGTGCGTCCCCGCATGGACATGTACTCGGGCGACGACAACCTCAACCTCCCCATGCTCGCGATAGGCTCGGCGGGACTCATATCCGTAGCCTCAAACATCGCGCCCAAAGAGGTCAAAGAGATGTACAACGCCGTGGCGGAAAGAAACCTCGAGAAGGCGAACGAGCTACAGGACAGGCTCCTTCCCCTCATAGATGCGTGCTTTACCGAGGTTAACCCAATCCCCGTCAAGGCGGGCTGCAACATGTTGGGTCTCGACGCGGGCGTCCCCAGGGCGCCTCTAACCGAGCTTGAGGACGCGCACAAGGAAATAATGGCAAAATGCATAAAAGAGCTGGGGATTAAAAGCGTATGACAAGAGCTCTCATCTGCGGCGCGCTGGGGAAAATGGGCGGCGTGGTCGCCGAGATAATGAAAGAGGACGGGGAGATCACCCCCGTGTGCGGCGTCGACGCGAAAGACGATTCGTCTCTTGCCTACCCCGTGTATTCGTCCTTTGACAAGGTCTCCGAAGATATAGACGTAGTGGTGGACTTTTCCTCCCCCAAAGCACTGGAAGGGCTCCTCGCTTTCTGCGAAAAAAACAATGTCCCCGCCGTTCTCGCGACGACGGGATACACCAAAGAGGAACTCGCGAGAATCGACGAGGCCGCGATAAAGACTGCAATCTTCAAGACGGCGAACTTCTCGCTCGGGGTGAACCTCCTGTGCAAACTCGTGAAAGAGGCCGCGGACGCTCTGGATGGCTTCGACGTGGAGATAATAGAAAAGCACCACAACAAAAAAGCGGACGCGCCGTCGGGAACCGCCCTAATGCTCGCGGAGTGCGCCAACACGGACGGAAGAAAAGAGGTCCACGGGCGCGACGGCATATGTGGCGCACGAGGGAACGAGATAGGAGTGCACTCCGTGAGGGGCGGCACGATCGTAGGGGAACACGAGGTGATGTTCTGCGGCGAGGACGAGATAGTGACCATCTCCCACTCGGCGCGCTCAAAGCGCGTCTTCGCCGCGGGCGCGGTGAAGGCCGCGAAATGGATTGTAGGAAAAGAGCCCGGAAAATACGACATGACCGCGCTTTTGGACGACGTACTGTAGGAAGAAAATGATAGCGCTCATAAGAAAAGACGAGGGCGGCGTGTACGCCACCAACATACTCGCGATACTCCAGAAGGGAAGAAACAGACAGGTCGTCGCATTCACGGAGGACTACTGCCACGTGAAGCGCTTCCCCGTGTGGAAGATGAAAAGGAACGTGTACGTTCTAGGCGGCGACTTTCCGGAAGACAAATGCGGCGACTGGTGCGGCTACAAAAGCGTCATAGAGGACGAAGAACTTCTCAAGGCCGTGAAAAAACACCCCGAGAACATCGACAGACTGGATGGGGACCTTTGCTCCCTCGCGCATCCTCCCGCCATCATGGAATGGCACGACATAGGGTGCCTCAAGGACACGTACTATCTCACCTCCCTCTCTTCGAACTTTTTCGCCGCGAAAATCTTACGCTGCAGCCACGAGTGAGACCTTTACGAGTTCGTCTTCGAGTGCAGAAGAACGGGGATTCTCACACTCCGCCTTTCCGGCATAACCCACGACTCCGTGTTCAAAGGGGAAAGCGCCGTCACGGAAGACGAGCTCGTCAAAATGAAGACCCCGAACGTCGACATCTTCTACACCGAGACGAAGGAAATACTCTTCGCACTGGACACGAGATGCGTTCAGTGCAAAAAGATGAAGTGGAAGATAGAGGTCGAAAGCTGACCCGCGAAAACA
>JAJQAK010000044.1 GCA_021203845.1 Clostridia bacterium
TTTTTTTGTTTTTTTGATGCTACATAAACGTGGCGTAGATCCATTCGCGGGTCCCCGGAAGTACCCACAAAACTATCCACATGGCCAAAGACACGACCGCGATGATGAAGGACGCCACCGCCGTCCAGTTGTACTTATTGAATTTCTTCATTCTGGCGAGGGAGACTATTCCGAATATGACCGCGATTCCGCACATGACGCAGAAATACTCCCCCAAAACTATGGAGAAAACGGAGACGACAATCGAGATGAGCCCGATTTTGTTGGGCTTATCCGGCTCGTACGCAAACTCCGCCTGCGCCTCATAAAGATGCTGAGACGTATAATTGGTGGGAGCCCCGCACTCGGGACACAAAAATGTGTTGTCGTCTATTTGGGCACCGCAGTTCTTACAAATCATTTCTATCCCCTGGCGTTATGCCGACGTTACGTGTACAAATGATAATTCTTGTATGCCCTCTTGTACGCCCTTTTTGCGTACCTCAGCGCCTGCTTTTCGTCGTCTGCCGCTCTGGCTTCCCTGTATGCCGCTTCATATGCTTTTTGCGCTGCCTCGGTCTTTTTCTGCACCTTGGCTCTTTTTTCGGCAAGCTTTTCTTCTTTGGTCTTTCTCATGACACGTGCTCCGAAAATTGTTTTTAACGTATACTAATAGTAACATCTATCTTTTTTGACGTCAAGCGCAAAACCGGCACGTGGGAGTCCAAAGAGTAAAGTAAAAACCCCGAACGAATTCGAGGTCTCCACCATGATGTTATAACCCTGGAAGGTTATCGTATTCTGAATTAAAGAACTTTCGCTATGACTCCGGAGCCCACGGTTTTGCCGCCCTCACGAATCGCGAAACGAAGCTGCTCTTCCACTGCTACCGGTTTGATGAGCTCGACCGAGATTTCCACGTTGTCGCCGGGCATAACCATTTCGATTCCCTCGGGAAGCGCGATGGAGCCGGTAACGTCCGTCGTCCTTATGAAGAACTGGGGACGATAGTGGTTGAAGAACGGGGTGTGACGTCCGCCCTCGTCCGCTTTAAGGACGTAAACCTGTGCGGTGAACTTCGTAGAGGTCTTGACGGAACCGGGCTTTGCGAGAACCTGTCCTTTTTCGATTGCGTGACGGTCGATTCCGCGGAGAAGCGCGCCGATGTTGTATCCGGCGATTGCCTCGTCGACGCTCTTATGGAACATCTCGAGTCCGGTAATGACCGTGTTCATGGGTTTCTCGATGAGACCTACGATCTCGGCGGGATCGCCCACGTGAGCTTTGCCCCTCTCCACTCTGCCGGTTGCGACCGTGCCACGTCCGGAGATGGTGAACACGTCCTCGACGGGAAGAAGGAAAGGTTTATCCGTGTCACGCTGAGGCGTGGGGATGTATTTGTCGACCGCGTCGAGAAGCTCAAGAACGCACTGGCATGCGGGATGAGCGAGGATCTCCTCGGGAGGAATGTCGGAAGTGGAAACTTCCAGAGCCTTGAGTGCGGATCCCTTTATGATGGGGATGTCGTCTCCGGGGAAATCGTAGCTGTTGAGAAGGTCACGAAGCTCCATCTCGACAAGCTCGAGAAGCTCGGGGTCGTCCATCTGGTCGGTCTTGTTGAGGAAGACGACGATGTAGGGAACGCCTACCTGACGGGCGAGAAGGATATGCTCACGGGTCTGGGGCATGGGTCCTTCGGGTGCTGCGACCACGAGGATCGCGCCGTCCATCTGAGCCGCGCCGGTTATCATGTTCTTGACATAGTCGGCGTGTCCCGGGCAGTCGACGTGTGCGTAGTGACGCTTCTCGGTTTCGTACTCGACGTGTGCGGTGTTGATCGTTATTCCACGGGCCTTCTCTTCGGGGGCCTTGTCGATCTCCTCGAACTTCGTCTTCTTTGCCAGACCTTTGCATGCCATGATCATCGTGATAGCTGCGGTCAGCGTGGTTTTGCCGTGGTCGACATGGCCTATCGTGCCGATGTTGACATGGGGCTTAGAGCTGTCATACTTTGCTTTTGCCATTTTTGTAACTCCTGTGATTATTTTTTATTAAAACAATAACTTCCGCCGAGGCGGCGCAGCTATCTATCGTTTCTATTTTTAGCTGCCTGATTTTACTATAAGTATTATAAAAGCTTTACCCGAAAAACACAAATAAATTTATGTGCTATTTTTCTGTTGCGAAAACCGCTTATCTTCGCGAGCCCGGGCCTACGATTTTGTCCGTGACAGACTTAGGTGCCTCAAAATAGTGGTCGAACTGCATCGTGAACGTGCCTCTCCCCTGGGTCCTCGACCTCAAATCCGTGGCGTATCCGAACATTTCGGCGAGCGGAACCTGCGCGTTGACGACCTTCGCTCCCGCTCTGTCGTCCGTGGAGACTATCGTCCCTCTCCTTCCGGTGATATTTCCCATCACGTCCCCGAAATAATCTTCCGGAACTATCACCTCGACTTTCATTATGGGTTCGAGTATGACGGGCGCGGCCTTGGCCTCGCCGTCACGGAACGCCATGGAACCGGCTATCTTGAAAGCGAGCTCGGACGAGTCCACCTCGTGGAAACTTCCGTCGTAGACCTCCACTTTGAAGTCAACGACCTCGTATCCGCCCATCGAACCGGACATGGCGGCTTCCCTTATCCCTTTATCTATCGCGGGGATGAATTCTTTGGGAATGACTCCGCCAACGGTCTTGTCCACGAACTCGTATCCTTTCCCGGGTTCGTTGGGGATGAGGCGTATCTTGCAGTGTCCGTACTGTCCGTGTCCGCCGGTCTGACGCTTGTAAAGCCCTTCCGCCTCGACCGCTTTGCGTATGGTCTGCTTGTACGCGACCTGGGGAGCACCGACGTTCGCCTCGACTTTGAACTCACGGAGAAGCCTGTCGACTATTATGTCCAGATGAAGCTCCCCCATGCCGGCGATTATCGTCTGACCGGTGTCCTGGTCCGTGTAGGTACGGAACGTGGGGTCCTCTTCCGCGAGTTTGACGAGTGCCGCCTGCATCTTGTCCTGGCCGGCCTTGGTCTTGGGCTCTATGGAAAGCTGGATGACGGGGTCGGCGAATGTCATCTGCTCGAGGACTATCGGTTTGTGCTCCGCACAGAGCGTGTCGCCCGTCATGGAATCCTTGAGCCCGACTATCGCGCATATGTCTCCCGAATAAATCATGGGGATGTCGGTACGGCTGTTTGAGTGCATCTGCACGAGCCTTCCGACTCTCTCCCTCTTGTCCTTCGTGGAGTTGTACACGTATGAACCGCTTTCCAGCACGCCCGAGTAAGCTCTGAAGTAGGCGAGTCTTCCGACAAACGGATCGGTCGCTATTTTGAACACCAGTCCCGCGAACGGCTCGTCATCGTCTGTGCGTCTTTCCTCCTCTTTGCCCGTCTTGGGGTTGATTCCCTTCACGTGGGCGACGTCCACGGGCGAGGGGAGATAGTCTATGACCGCGTCCAGAAGCATTTGGACACCCTTGTTCTTGTAGGACGAGCCGCAGAGAACCGGTGTGCATTTCATCGCGAGAGTCGCGGCTCGAAGGCCCTTTCTTATCTCGTCCGGCGTGAGCTCCATGGTGTCGAGAAACTTCATCATGAGCTCGTCGTCGCCTTCCGCCGCCGCCTCGAGAACGCGCATGTGAGCCTCTTCCGCGGCCGCACGCATGTCTTCCGGGATTTTGTCTTTGTGATACACCTTTCCGTCGTCGCTGTCGTAGATTTCGGAATCCATCTCCACGAGGTCAACTATGCCTCTGAAGGTCTCCTCCTTGCCTATCGGCAGTTCCACGGGCACGGGATTGGCTCCGAGCCTCTCCTTCATCATCCTCACAGCGCGGTCGAAGTCCGCGCCCAGGATGTCCATTTTGTTGACATACGCGATACGGGGAACGGAATATTTTTCCGCCTGACGCCATACCGTTTCCGACTGGGGTTCCACTCCGCCTTTCGCGCAAAACGTCGCAATGGCTCCGTCAAGAACGCGCAGGGACCTTTCCACCTCGACGGTGAAGTCCACGTGTCCCGGGGTGTCTATAATGTTGATTCTGCACTCGTCTTCCTTACTCTGTCCGCTTCTGACCCAGTGACATGTAGTCGCCGCCGATGTGATGGTGATTCCGCGTTCCTGTTCCTGGACCATCCAGTCCATCGTGGCCGCACCGTCGTGCACCTCGCCCATCTTGTGATTGATGCCGGTATAATAAAGAATCCTTTCCGTCGTAGTGGTCTTGCCCGCGTCTATGTGTGCCATTATTCCGATATTGCGGGTGTGCAACAAATCGTATTCTCTTGCCATTATCTCTCCGATCAGAATCTAAAGTGTGCGAACGCCTTGTTGGCCTCGGCCATTCTGTGAGTGTCTTCCTTCTTTTTGACGGAGCCACCGGTGTTGTTGGCCGCGTCCATGAGTTCAGCCGCGAGCTTGTTGCACATGTTCCTTTCCGAACGTTTCCTCGTGTTTATGACAAGCCAGCGGATTGCGAGAGTCTGACGTCTCTCGGGTCTTATCTCGATGGGCACCTGGTAGTTGGCGCCACCGATTCTTCTTGCCTTGACTTCCAGAACCGGCATGATGTTGTTTATGGCCTGCGTAAAAACTTCCATGGGGTCCTTGCCGGTCTTTTCTTTTATGATGTCCATCGCGTCATAAAAGATTTTCTGCGCGCAGCCCTTTCTGCCGTCCAGCATTATCTGGTTTATGACCTTCGTCACGACCTTGCTGCCGTACACGGGATCGGGCAAAACATCCCTTTTGGGAACTGAGCCTCTTCTGGGCATGAGTCTTCCTCCTCGATTTTTTTATTGGTATACCCGCGAATGGGTACCCGATAAATAAGCTATTGCTTGCCCATACGGGTAGCAAACCTTCTCCGCCTCGCCGGCGAATACTGCCTACTTTTGTCCGGGTAAGGGTGAGACATAATCCGCTTCAGGATTTCCTCCGAAATAAGTAGGATTCAGTTGTGTTTTAAAATGCTTTCGAGTAAATCAAGCCTTGGGGCGTTTCGTGCCGTAACGGGAGCGCGCCTTGCGTCTCTTGGGGATGCCTGCGGTATCCAGAGCTCCGCGCACCACGTGGTAACGCACACCGGGGAGATCCTTTACACGTCCGCCACGTACGAGCACGGACGAGTGCTCCTGAAGGTTGTGGCCTTCTCCCGGGATGTACACGATGCCTTCCTGCTTGTTCGTCAGCCTTACCCTGGCTATCTTACGGATCGCCGAGTTGGGTTTCTTGGGCGTCGTCGTCGTCACCGACAGGCACACGCCCCTCTTCTGAGGGCACTTGTCGAGAATGGGAGATTTGCTCTTCTCCACCTGTCTCTCTCTTCCGTGCCTTATAAGCTGGTTGATTGTGGGCATTGTCTATCCTCCTTATTTTACTCGGAATAACTTCCTGTGGATTATATGTCCTCCCCCGCCACCCTTAAAAGCGAGGTGGAATTGACGTGCCTTACATGCCGCTTTTTTCGCGCAAAAAAATCTTTGCCCGTCAAGCGTGCAAAGCAAATTATACGGAAGGGAAAATTTTTTGTCAATCAAATAAAACGGCCGTCGACTAAATTTTAATATATTACAATAACATGGCGGGACGCACGTCCCGTATGCCCGGCTGCCTGTCAAGTAAAAGCGACTATGTCCCAAAAATTTTCTTTTATTTGCCCCAAAAAGGGGCAAATTATATAATCCTGACTTCCCGAGAAAAATTACATCTACATCGAGAAATTACATCTACAAA
>JAJQAK010000129.1 GCA_021203845.1 Clostridia bacterium
CAGGTGACGTTTTCCCTGTCGGCCACCACCATGTCGAACTCCCCGACGTCGAACTCGAGCTTGAACACGTGTCTTTCCGGGTACGCGACCTGCGTTTCCAGGAGCACGATTTCCTCCGTCATGCGTCCGAGAATCTCAGAATGTATCCTGTCGAGTATGCGTTTCTTCTCGCCGGCGTCCACCTTCGCGAACTCCGCATTGTCCAGAAGGCTCTCGACGAGCGCCTCCGCCTGGGCGTACCTGAGCCCCGGCTGCGATATGACGGTGATGGGCCTATGAACGTATCCTCCGCGGGAAACGTCTATGCAGTCAACCTCGCATACGAGGTCGAGAAGCTTCAGGTATTCTTTTATCTCCCGCGCGTGCACATCCGACACGGACACGGTCTGCTCCGGAAGGTTGAGTATGTCGAGCAGCTTTTTAAGCCTCTCCGTGAAAGACGCGGTGTCGACCATGCCGGTGACGTCGACGGGGGACTTCCTGTCGTTTTTAAGGTTCGACACGGAAGACGCGAAATCGTTGGGCCTGAACTCCCTCGTGAGGACTTTGACTGTGAAGGCATGGTTCATGTCCTCGATGACCCTGTTTATCGCGCTCGTCAGCTCCCCCCTCTCATACAAATCGGCAAGGTTTCTGAACCGCCCACCCTCGCGGTAGTTCTTAAGTGAATTCTGTATGTTGGCCGCTATCGCCGTGTTCACGTAGACGTTGACCTGCGCCACGGCGGGAGATCTGTTGTAGATTTTGCCGCTTTTCGACATGGTCCCGCCGTAACGAATGTATTCGTCCAGTCCTTTTACACCGAGCACGTTCTCGAACTCCCGGTACGGAATGAACGTCGTGTGGACCATAACGTACCTGTCGTAAAGCTCGTCTTCCGCGGCTATCCTGAACCCGAGCGAATCCGTGCCGGAAAGCACTATCTTCATCCCGTATCCGGCGAAGACGTCCGAAAGCATCGCGGAGCCCCTTATGAACCCTTCGATCGCCGTCATCTCATCTATGAATATGTACTCAAAGCCCCGATTTCTCAGTTTTCTGAGGTCGGAACTGAGCATCACGAGGTCGTCGCCCGGCTTTACGTCGATGTACGCCGCCTTTTTGAACGGCTCCTCGTCCATGTCGGCTATCGCCTGCCACATGAGCGTGGTCTTCCCCGTCCTTCTGAGCCCGTAGAGAACGAACACCTTCCCGCGCACGTCCCCGCGAAGATATTCGAGAAGTTCTGCGTAGCACTCCCTTTTTTTGAAGGCCCTCACGCCTCCCACCCTGTCGAGAAGATCCCTCCCCGTGTCGACGGCCGTCACGAACTTTTCTGGGACCTTGCGTGTCTTCGCCCCGTCCTCCATGGCTTCGAGTTTCAACGCCTTTAGCCTCTTCTCCAGCTCCTTGCGCCTTTCGACCTTCGCCTTCTCCTCCTCGACGGCGTCTTTTTCTATGTACACGTCCCTGTTTTTTCCGTCGACTTTGAGACGCCTGTAGTAATACTCGTTCCCGTTGACGCACTTTCTGACGATGTTCCACCGTGGAAGCGAAGCTATCTCCGTCTCCGTCTCCCGAATCTCTTTTTCCGTGTCTTTTCCCATATCTCACCTCACGCATACATTGCAAACCCTGTCCGCGGAAAACGCAAGTACTAAAAGTGACTAAAAGTGCCTAACCGGGGCACACCGCATATATTTCCCATTTGACTTGACTACACCCCCACCGTCATGTACAATTAAATCACATTTCAAACGCGGAGAAAGGCGATGGAACCGGAGACGACGGAAAGCCCTCATAAAAAAGGGGATGTGACAATTGAGCGGGAAGAAGCGGCACCCAAGCCCGTGCCCGCGTCCGTCAGGAGGAAGGCCGCGATTGTATGCATAAGCATAGAGGTCATGGCCCTCATTCTGGTGATCGTTGGGCTTCTTTTGGAACTTCTGCCGTCGGACAACGCAGATGCGATGATACTCACCGGCTTCGTCATCATGCTGTTCGGGCTGTGCATGGCCATAGCGGACGCCGTCTGGTTTTTTAGATTCGCGTCGCGCTGCGGTAAAATCGAGCAGCAACACCGGCAAAACAACTCGTCCGCGGACAGAAAGAATACAGAAGAAGGCGAAAATAACTGAAACATGCTGACACTGGACAAGATATATCACGCGCGCTACGTGCTGAGCGACGCGATAAGACAGACCGACATCATACACTCCGCGGTCCTGTCTTCCGAGACGGGATGCGAGCTTTATCTCAAACCGGAAGTCCTTCAGATAACCGGTTCGTTCAAAATACGCGGAGCGTACTATAAGATCTCGCAGCTCACGGACGAGGAGAAGGCGAGGGGCGTCATAGCCTGCTCCGCGGGAAACCATGCGCAGGGCGTGGCGCTCGCGTCCAAAAGGTTCGGAATCCGCTCCATAATCTGCATGCCGGACACCGCCCCGATATCCAAGGTCGAGGCGACGCGCTCCTACGGCTCCGAGATAGTGCTCGTCCCCGGCGTTTACGACGACGCGCACACCGAGGCGGAAAGGCTGAGACAGGAACACGGATACACGTTCATACATCCCTTCGACGACGAATGCGTGATTGCGGGACAGGGCACCATAGGTCTGGAAATTTTGGACGAGATGCCCGACGTGGACGCGATAATAGTGCCCGTCGGCGGAGGCGGACTCATCTCGGGGATAGCGTACGCCGTGAAGTCTCTCAATCCCAAGATAAAGATATACGGCGTGGAGTCCGAGGCCGCCACCTCCATGATGGACTCGCTCATAACCGGGAAAAAAGTCTCAGTCGAAACGATGTCCGCCACAATCGCGGACGGAATAGCGGTAAAAGAGACCGCGCAGATGACGTACGACATCTGCAGACAGTACGTGGACGGTGTGGTGAGCGTATCGGACGACGAGATAGCGGCGAGCATTCTCGCGCTCATAGAAAAGCAGAAGATGATTTCGGAAGGCGCCGGTGCGGCGTCGCTCGCGGCGATGATGTTCGACAGGATACCCGAGCTCAAAGGCAAAAAGGTCTGCTGCGTCATATCCGGCGGGAACATAGACGTCACCATCCTTTCGAGAATCATCTACAGAGGCCTTCTCATGTCCGGAAGGGCCTGTACACTCACCCTCGCGATAGGCGACAGACCGGGGCAGCTCAGGGACATCTCTGGGATAGTCGCCTCCTGCGGCGGAAACATAACCGAGGTCGTGCACGAGCGCGCCAAGACCGGAATGTCGATAAACGACTGCTACGTGAAAATCGAAGTCGAAACCCGCGACCAGGAGCACATAGACACCATCATAAAGGCACTCAAAGAGAAAAACATAGAGGTAATCTATTAGGGGAAAGCATATGGCAAAGACCGTTTCGACGGACAGGGCTCCCGCCGCCATAGGGCCCTACTCACAGGCAAAGATATACGGCGATTTTGTGTTCGCGTCCGGGCAGATCCCAGTGAACCCCTCAACCGGCACGGTCGAGGAAAAGACCGTGGAAGGACAGACCGAACAGGTCTGCAGAAACGTCGAGGCGCTTCTCGACGCCGCGGGAACGTCGATGGGCAATGTCATAAAGACGACCTGCTTCCTCGCGGACATAAACGATTTTTCCGCGTTCAACGCCGTGTACGAAAAACACTTCGTCTCAAAACCCGCACGCTCGTGCGTGGCGGTGAAAGACATCCCCAAGGGCTGCCTCGTCGAGATAGAAGTCATCGCGGAAATCTGACGGATACTATATACGCATTATTTTTAAATCATAAAAAATTTCGGAGAGAATATATATGAAAACAGCGATCGTCACCGACAGCAACAGCGGCATTACTCAGGATGAGGGGAAAGAGCTCGGCGTGTACGTCGTGCCCATGCCCGTGCTCATAGACGAAGCGGGGAAAAACGGGGAAAGAAAGGTCACGCAGTACTTCGAGGACATATCCCTCACACAGGATGAGTTTTACGAAAAGCTCAAATCCGACGCCTCCGTCTCCACCTCGCAGCCCACGACCTACGACGTGGGAAATCTATGGACGGAAGTTCTCAGGGACAACGACGAGGTAATATTCATACCGATGTCGTCGGGACTTTCCGACACGTGCAAGACCTTCATTCATTACGCGGAGTCCGAGCCCGGGTTCAACGGAAAGGTTTTCGTCGTGGACAACCAGAGAATCTCCGTGACGCAGCGGCAGAGCGTCATGGACGCGAAAAAGATGGCCGACGAGGGAAAGAGCGCAAAAGATATTTACGACTGGCTCATGGAGACGAAGATGCAGTCCTCCATCTACATCATGGTCGCTACCATGACGTATCTCAAAAAGGGCGGACGCGTCACCCCCGCGGCGGCGGCGATAGGCACCATGCTCAAGATAAAGCCCATACTTCAGATACAGGGCGAGAAGCTCGACAGATACAAGATGCCGAGAAAGCTTTCCGAGGCGAAGCAGCTCATGATCGAAGCCCTAAAAAAGGACTTTGAGACGAGGTTCAAAGACTTAAGGGAAGCCGGGAAGATGACAATATCCGTCGCGCACACCCAAAACCTCGAAGAAGCGGAAATTTTCAGAGAAGAACTCAGGGCGGCGTTCCCCGACGTCGAGTTCACGTTCACGGACCCGCTTTCTCTGAGCGTCTCATGCCACATAGGACCGGGAGCACTGGCGTGCACATGCTGCATAAAATACTAAAGACAAGGCAGAAACATACGGATGACCAAAATAGCCATTGCTTTTGACAGCAACAGCGGTATAAGGGCGCAGGAAGCGACGGAGTCGGGATTTTTCATACTCCCCACTCCCATTCTGATAGACGACACACAGTATTTTCAGGACGTCAATTTGACCACCGAGGAATTTTACGAGAAACTCAGAAGCGATTCGAAAGTGACGACGTCCCAGCCCAACACCTTCTCCGCGGAAGAGCTTTGGACCGGGATTTTGAAGGATTACGACCAGATTCTGTACTTCCCCATCTCCCTGGGGCTTTCGACGTCGTGCGAAAACCTCGGAAAGCTTGCGGAGGAAAAATTCAAGGATAAGGTGTTCGTGATAGACCACAGGCGCGTGTCGATTCCCATGCGTCAGGCGATTTACGACGCCCAGAAAATGATCGAAGAAAACAAAAGCGCGGAAGAGATAAAAAAGTGGCTGGAAGACACCGCGCCGTTTTCCGCTATATACGTCATGGTCACGACTCTCGAATATTTAAAGCGCGGCGGAAGGATAACGCCTTCCAAGGCGATAGTCGGAACGCTTCTAAAGATAAAGCCCGTCGTGCGGATAAACGGACAGGGCATAACCCAGTACAAGAACGTGATGACGGTGTCGCAGGGCAGGAAGGCCATGATAGAGGCCGTGAAAAAAGACCTCGAGACAAAATACAGAGAGCCTTACGAGGCCGGAAAAATGATGATAGGCATCGCGCACACCCAGTGCCCCGAGGAGGCGGAAAAGTTCAAAAAACAGCTCATCGAGGCCATACCCAACGTGGAGTTCAAATGCATAGACGAGCTTAACTTGAGCGTCGCCGCGCACATCGGCCCGGGGGCGCTTGCGACGGGGTGTTTCATCGTGTACTGAACACAGTGCAAAAAGAGTTCAGCGCCACGATATTGAATATGGTATAACATGAATATGCACAATATATAGTATATCGCCACAGAATTTGTTGGTTTGCAGATTCCTTGAAGTTGAAGACAGAACAAGCCCGACTTTGGATGTTGGGCTCATTTTTTT
>JAJQAK010000079.1 GCA_021203845.1 Clostridia bacterium
GAGCCGCGTCTGCACTCGTCCAAAATCGTCTTCGCGACGAAATCGGCTTCGTCCGTCTCCTCCGCCGCCTCATAATACGTGGGGGCGACCTCGTCCCCGCGTTCCGTCCAAAGTGTCTTGTCGTGTCTCGACGCGTTGTTCTTTATGATGTGGTTGGCAAGCCCAAGTATGCTGGAAGACGAGCGGTAGTTTCTCTGAAGCTTGTATATCTTCGCATCGGGAAAGTCCCTGTCATAGCCGAGGATGTTCTCTATCTCGGCCCCGCGCCATCCGTATATGGACTGGTCGTCGTCGCCCACCACGAAAAGATTCCCGTGCACGGACGCGAGAAGCTTTATTATCTCGTACTGCACGGCGTTGGTGTCTTGGAACTCGTCCACGAGAACATATTTGAATTTGTCGGAAAGATAGAGCCTGGAGGTCTCGTCGGAGCGCAGAAGCTCGAGAGTTTTTATGAGAAGGTCGTCGAAGTCAAGCGCGTTGTTGCGGGAAAGATGCTCCTCATATCCTTCGTACACGTCGCATATCTCGCGCATGCCCGGCTCGTAGCGGTGTTTGCCGAAGTATGTCTCGGGGCCTTCTCCGAGGGATTTCGCCTTGGCAATGCTGTCTCTCGAGCTTTTGAGAATTCTTTCCTCCCCTAAGTTTTTCTCCTTTATGACCTTCTTTATGACGTTGGACCGCTCGGTCTCTGAATATATGGAGAAGTTGTGCTGCACGCCTATGGCCGTGCCGCTCGACCTTAAGATTCTCGAACACATCGAGTGAATGGTGCTTATCCACATCTCGGACGTGTCCCCCACCATCCGGCCAATCCTCTCCTTCATCTCGCCCGCGGCCTTGTTGGTGAAAGTTATCGCGAGTATCTGCGAGGGGACTGCGAGTTTTTTTTCGAGTATGTAGGCTATGCGCGAGGTGAGAACCCTCGTTTTGCCGCTCCCGGCCCCCGCGAGGACAAGCACGTGCCCCTCTGTGTCCATAACGGGCTTTATCTGTTCTTCGTTAAGAGAATTTAAAATTTCGTCCATAAAGCGAGTAGTAAAAAACCTGCTTTGAAACATTCAAGGCAGGCCCTTTCGTTTAATTTCTGTTCTTCTTACGTGCAGCCTCTGACTTTTTGCGTCTCTTAACAGAAGGGGATTCGTAATATTCTTTCTTTTTAAGGTCTGCGATTATGCCGTCACGGGAAACCTTTCTCTTGAACCTTCTGAGAGCGCTGTCAACCGATTCGTTCTCTCCGACTTTGATTGTCGCCATTCTTTCTCCCCCCTTTGCGCGAGGCCTGTGATTTGCTCTTCAAGCTTAAAAAGTATAGCAAATGCCGCCGTTCAAGTCAACATTTTTTTTGACACGAAATCGCTCTAAAAAGTGTTAATAACTAACAAAGTGTGATTTTGTCACAATTTTTGGTTGATTGTAAAAAAAATCATAAAATAAAAACTTATTTCGCCGTTCAATTTACTTTTCTCTCTCAGTTTGTATAATAGATTGTAGATGACGAAACGAAAAGTAACGTATCTAATTTCCCCCTTATCATATTTTTGGAAGCGGCGCAAACTCCGGTTTGCGTTGTTTCTCGTTTTAGGGGGAGTTTTCCCGAACCAACCCGCCCCGGCGGGCATTTTTATCTTCCGGCCCTTAACGATGAGACAATCTCCGTAAGATAAGACAATACTTTTTCGACGTCCTCCCGGGTATTCTCCCTCCCGAAACTGAACCTCACCGAGGATTTCGCCTCGGTCTCGGAAAGGCCCATCGCCATAAGGACGTGGGAAGGCTCCACCGCGCCCGCGGCGCAGGCCGAGCCGGTGGACACCGCCACCCCGCGTGCGTCCAGAAGCATGAGAATCTGTTCTCCGGACACCCCGTCGAAACGTATGTTCGCGTTGGAGGGGAGTCTCCCCTTCCTGTCGCCGTTGAGATGCGTCCCTGGGATTTTCGCGAGGAGCCCTTCAACGAAGGCGTCCCTCAATGCGGCGATTTCAGCATTGTTCTTTTCGCGATTCTTTTCGGCTATCTCCAAAGCCTTCGCGCAGCCCACTATCCCTGCGACGTTGGTGGTTCCCCCGCGCTGATTTCTCTCCTGTCTTCCCCCCGCGACGAAGCGGTTTATTCTGACGCCCTTTTTTATTCTCAGAACGCCCACACCCTTGGGACCGTATATCTTGTGCGCGGAAAAAGAAAATCCGTCGGCGGTACCTCTGTTTACGGGAAGAACCCCCACGGCCTGCACGCAGTCCGAAAAGAAGAACACACCCCTCTCACCGCACATAGCGGCAATCTCCGACACGGGCTGCACGACGCCGGTCTCGTTGTTCGCGGCCATGACGCCGACGAACGCCGTGTCGTCCCTCATGGCTTTTCTCACCGCGTCCGCGCTCACCCTGCCGTCCGCGTCCGGGGAAACGAGTGTCACGTCGGCACCCTCCTTCACAAGGTCTTCCGCGCAGGACAGAAGCGCGGGGTGCTCTATGGCGGAAAGCACAATGTGTCCGCGAGTCGCGGAATATATTCCCCTCAGGGCCCAGTTGTCGGCCTCCGTGCCGCCCGACGTAAAGTAAATCTCCTCACTTCCGACTCCGAGAAGTGAGGCTATTTCGTCTCTCGCCGCGGACACCGCGCCGGCCGCGCGCCTTCCCGCCTCGTACTGGGCGGACGCGTTGCCAAAGACGTCGGTGAGATACGGCATCATCGCGGACAGCACCTTCTCGTCAGTCTTTGTCGTGGCCGCATGGTCGAGATATATCATGCGTCCTTTTCTCCGTCCTTGACGGAAGCCACGGGGGCGACCTTTGTCATCGCCTCGCAGCACGCCGTCTCGGCTTCGTATCTTTCCTGCAGGGAAGTAAGCTCCCTGCCGAGCTTCGTCGAGGAATTTTTCTCGTTGAGGGAACACATCTTCACGGCCTTCGCAAAATGTCTCGCCATAATGACGAGCACGACGAGCGTCACCACGGCCGCGGCACCGAAGACTATCGTCACGATGATGTATGTGGATTCCTCTATCGTGTTCATGATGGAGGCAAAGACGATGGCGACTATGGCAAGCGCGGCGAAGACTCCCACCGTTATGTAGAAGTCAGCGGCGGCTTTCTTTTTCTGCGGCGCGAGAATTTCCCGTCTCGACTGCTTCGCGGTCTCGTTCTGCTCCTTAAGCTCGTCGATTCTCCCCGTCTCGGAGTCCGCGGCGGACTTCACGCTCTTATAATACCTGGTGCGGAGCCTGTCCTTCGTCTCGTCGGATGTCGTCGCCTTGACATTTTTCGCTGTCTCCGTAATTTTCTTCGTGTCCGTGAAATCGGTAAAAGCGGATGTCTGGGCGACCAGCCTTATCGCCTGCATGTCGCCGGAAAGAACGGAAAGTTCTTCCGCCTTGTCGACGCACTCGAGAGCCTCCGCGTACTTTGAGGCCTTCACGGCGTCCGCGGCGAGAGACGTTAGTTCTTCCACCCTTTCCCTTATCTGTCTTTCTTCCTCCTGTCGGATTCTGGCCTCCTCGGCAATCTGTTCCTCCGTGAGACCGTCGAGGTCATCATCGTCGAAACCGTCCTGCCCGTAGGAAAGGTCATCGAGGTCTTCGATCGGTTCTTCGGCTTCCTCTTCGTCCACGTGCAGGACGAGCTCGCTCTCCCCGTCTTCTCCGGTCACGACTTCGTATCTTTTTTCTCTCGACGCTTTGGTCTCATAGACATAGTCTTTGTCCCTGTCTATGTCGTTGTCATTGTCGAGATCCCATTTTCTTTCTTCTGCCATTATCTCAAATCCTCCGTGCCCGTCTTCATAGGTTTTGGGCGCAACGTCTTTGCCTGTATCACGCTGTACGGCCCCCTTATTCTGCTTTTCATGTATCTGCAGAACATGTCGTTTTCGCAGATTGCGTACACGCAGCTTCCGGAGCCGGTCATGTTTACGCCGAGCGGCGAAAAACTTAAAAGTTCGTTGTATATGTCGGCGATGTCTTTGCTCATGGTCACGGCCGCGGGGACAAGACCGTTGGAAAGACTTCTTCCCAGGGCCGCGGCGTCACCACGCTTGAGCGCGTCCAGGGTTTCCGCCGTCGTGTGGTGCGACCTTACGTTGAGCCCGTCGTACGTCTCATAACACTTCGCGGTGATTATCCGGCCTTTGGGTACGACCAAAAGGATGTCAAGTCTCATGTCAGAGTCGATTACACGAACCGTATCGCCCCTTCCGGTAATTTCGGCGTATCCGCCGGTGAGAAGGTACCCGGTGTCGCTTCCGCACACGTCGGCAATCTCCTTTATCTCGCCGAATTCCCCCGTCTCGTAAAGAATCGGAAGAGCCGACAAAACCGCGGCGGCGTCGGCGGACGAGCCTCCGAGCCCGGCGCCGATGGGGATGTTCTTGTCTATAAAGATATCCATCCCGCCCGTGTCAAATCTATTTCGGAACATTTCCGCGGCCGTGCAGGCGTTGTTGTCCTCCCGGGGTATCCATTCACTGCCGAGGCCGCGCATGTGAACGTTTATGAGCTCGTCCCTGCGCTTTTTCACCCTGACTCCGTCGCAAAGGTCTATGGTCGTGACGAGGCTGTCTATCATGTGGTATCCGGACTCCGTCCCCAAAACGTCCAGTGTCAGGTTCACCTTGGCGTACGCCTTTTTCCTTATTTCATTCACAAAAAAAATTATAGCACAGAAAACGCCCGCACTACAATATATTTTCATAAAATTTAACGGCCAAAAAACAGGCCCGGTATCCCCGAGCCAGAGTTTTCGTAATTCAGTTATCGGAATCAGAACTCATCGTCTTTTCCGTCGTCTTCATCGTCATCATCGTCGTAATCGTCATCATAATCAAGGGCGTTCAGCGATTCGTCGAAATCGTCCGGCTCATCGTTTTCATGGTACATCTCATCTTCTTCGTCTTCCCTGTCAAGCTCTTCCAGCTCTTCTTCCAGCAGTTCCTCGTCGACGGTGAGATCGGTCATGTCTTCTTCGTCTTCGTCGAGGTAGTTCACCCACTCCTGGTCGTTTTCCTCGGTGACATCTTCTTCCTCGTCGTACAGATCTTTAGACCGGCACTCCTCACACATCTTTTCGCCGGGTTTAATGTGGTTCACGCCACAAATGGGACAAAGCTCGGTTTCTTCGTCTATCAACTCTTCTTCTTCCAGGAACTCATCCTCGTCAATGTCTGCAAACTTAAGTTTTGTGCCTCTCATTTCCGCAAGACATACATCGCAGAATTCCTGTTCGTCTGCGTTTATATAATTGAGATCGCATCTCGGACATCTGATATAATTTACCATATTTTCTCCGTATTCGGCCCATTCTGATTATGTTTAAAAAAATTCTTGTACATTATAAAAATATTCCACGGCCTTGTAAACTTTTTTTACACGGAAATATCGTTAAAATTAAATTTTTCGCAGGCTTTTCACGTAGAAATTCTGTATAAACCAAAAATCGACATACGGCACAGCTTCGTCGCCAACAGAAAACGCCCTCTTTCGAGAGCGTCTCACATGTCCATCGAATTTCAGACGTCTTTGTCGTCTTTCTTCTTTTCGTCACCGGAGGTTTCGGCGGGCGTTTTCTCAGCCGGAGCAGCCTCGGTATCAGCCTTCTCGGCATCTGACTGAGCGGGCGTTTCTGCTTCCTCCTCCCCCTCGGCCTCGGTCTCCTCGCTCTCCGTACCATCCTCGTCGCTTCCCGACCCGTCTTCACCGGACGCG
>JAJQAK010000171.1:0-2248 GCA_021203845.1 Clostridia bacterium
AGGAGTCAATCGTCGCGAAGTTTTACGACTATTCCAACAAACTTCTCGACGCCACAATCAGAGCGGACGCGAAGGGTGTCGCCGAAATGCTGGGAAAGATATTTGCCGAGCTTACGAAAAGGACCGCATATCCTTATGAGAACGCGTTCGGCGATTTTGTGGACTTCGCGTACATGTGCGTAAGCGACTACTACGACGTCATCCCCGAGGCACCGACGAGGTGGCTCAAGAAGGCGGACTTCGTCTTATATCCCAACCTTCTTCGCGCGAGAGCCGACAGGCCGTATCTTCCCGGGATAATAATAGAGCTCAAAAACAATAAATCCGCAACGGAAGCCGCGGACCAGATAGAGGAAAAGGGGTACGACGACTACTTCGAGCAGCGGAAGTATCACGGCGACGTCATACACGTGGGACTGGACTTCCAGAAGATGAAGCCGGAAGAGAAGAAGACCCTCGCGGAAAAAGGTACCTTTGCAACGGACGAAGGAATACTGTCCGTCGGCAACGACGCGGCCCTCGACACACAGGCGGGAATTGTGCATTATTGCGAAATTCGAATGTACAGAATATAGGTCGGTGCGTCGTGCCGCGGTTCGCGTACGTGAGAATTCCCCGCATATCGTGCTTTTTGCCGAGCCGAGTCGCCGTCTGGACGGCAACCCGGATTAAAGGTTAAAAAAATTCACATTAAAAATGGGCAGACGCACTGAAATGATTGGACCGTATACGGTCGGGATTCAAAGTTCCGGCTTTTTTGTCGTTCGGTCGGAATTTATTTTCCGTGCGGGGCACAAAAAACCCTTTGCGGGCGGGGCGCAGCTGTCGTCCGGATTTTCACGTGGCCCGCTTTTTATTTCTTCCGGGCGTTACGCACCTGGTCCGGTCCACGGAATTCGGGTCAGTGCGCGATTTTTTTTCGTCGGAAGAGCCTCGCGTGGCGGCGTGTCGAGCCGGCGTACGAGGTTGTGTCCGAATCGGAGCACGTCGGCAAAGGCCACGGACTTGATACGGTGACAGGCTATACGTTCAACGCTGAGTCCAGCACGATAACCATACAGTTCGAATGCATGTGCGTGGAAATAATCTACAGGCCCGTGCCCGTGACCGAGGCTGACTACACGACGACGGTTGTCGAGGTAGACGGCGTGGAGATGGTCCGCGTCGAGTACAGTCTCACATCCACGGAGCAGGGCGACAACGGCACGACGTATTCCTACAGCGTTTCCGGGTACGTTGAAATAGATATGTACACGGGGGGACGAGGACGACGGCAACTACAGCTTCGCCGTCGCCGTGCACGCGACATGCGAGACGGAGGGAGAAGAAGTCTACACCTACGGAAACGGAAAGGGCGTCGTAGTGAGGGTCACAACTCCCAAAGACCACGACTGGGTATCCTCCACGTACACCGACGGTAACGGCAACGAGCTTCCGTGCTACAAGTGCGGGACGTGCGACAGGGTCGTTCTCAGTGAGGGCGAGGAGAACGAATACGACAGCGAGAGCGCTCTCGCCTCGGACATCGAGACGCAGGAAAAGTTCGACGACGCTAAGTCCGGCATATTGGGCGACCTCAGAGAAGAAATAGACAAACTAAGTTTCGGCAAAGACTCCGACGCGTACAAGGCCGTGGAGGAAACCGTGGAAGAGGTATACGAAGAATATGAGAGTCTGATGGAAAGCACCGATTATGAGGCAAAGACGGGCGATGACGACGACAGGGAAACATACCTTGCCGAGCTCGAGTCTGTTCTCAACGAAACCCTCGTTGATGCGACGCAGACCTCCTATGAAGTTTCCACGGAGTACATGGTGGACGCGCTCTATCAGGAGCTTCTGGAAAGCGGAAAGTACGACGAAGCGGTCATCAGCTCTCTCGACGACATCTTCTACGAACTCGTGTCCGACCTCGGGAAGATAACCGTGGACGGCGTCGACGGTATGAAGGACATCTACGACGCCTTCTATGACAGGGCGCAGGCTGCTCTCAACGGCGTCTCGGCTACCACGGCGTTCTCGACGGAAGACTCCGATTATTCGGGCAGCGTGGAAAGCACGGAAGGCATGAGTTCCTCCGTGGACCTCGAGATAATCGAGATCGATTCCGCGAGCGTCGTAGCAGACATGGACTCTTACGTGTATGTCGGCGACAAAGACCTCACGGATGGCGACATAGCCGGACTCGTGGAAGGAAAGGGAGTAGCCGCGGTGTTCGAGATCTCGCTCAAGGACACGGCTTCCGGAA
>JAJQAK010000171.1:2348-5659 GCA_021203845.1 Clostridia bacterium
CCTACGTCTACAGGTACAAGGGAACCTACGTCTACAGGTACAAGGGAACCTACGTCTACAGGTACAAGGGAACCTACGTTGTCAGCATCAAACTTTCCGACGAACTTCTCTCATACGGCGGGCTACAGGTGATCTACATAGGCGCCGACGGCAAGGCCGAGATTTACGACACTGCGGTAACGGACGACGGATACCTCGTGTTCACGACAACGCACTTCTCCGAGTTCATAATTCTGAGCTCCGACGTGGAGCCCGACACCGGCGCGGATGCCGGTGAGGAAGTTCCCTCGGTTCCCGTCGGGAGCGAAGGTGAAGGCGCTACGACCGGTAAGCGCGGCGGAAAACCGCCCGTGGAAATCATAGTGATTCTCGCCATCATCGCCGCGAGCGCTGTCGCCATCATAATCATCATGTGCGAGTCGTCGAAATCCGGGAAAAAATCATAAAACAGACTTTGTCAGTTGAAGACGTGAAGGCGGAGCCCGGCTTGTTCGCCGGGTCCCGCAATTCTTTCGTGTCGGGCTCACGATCCGTTTCTCAGATGTTTGTTATGAGCTTTCGGAGGAGGAATGGCGAGTCAGACACCGACGACCGTTGTCACGGGGTGCGGAGTTTCGCTCTTATGGGAAAGCGTTTTCTGCCGCGCCGGATTTTACGTCCGCAGTATACCTTTCTGTACGAAAACTACCGGGAAATGCTGCTGAATGAGAAAACAGAATACTGCCAGCGGTTCGCAGCAACACCCTGTCACTCCGAAATTGCCCGACATATCGTTTGCGCCGTGGCGCTTTTTATTTTATAATGAAAACATAAACAAACGAAGGATGTCAATCTGACTGACGAATCGGAGAGAATATGACAAACACAGGAAACAGAAAGACATGTGCGGCCTGTGTCGCGGTGGCGGTGGTCGTCGCGGCTTCCGCGGCTTTGGCGACGGGTCTGCTTTCGGGCTGCACGGGCAAGAAGAACGTTCATGTCAGAGACGCCGAGCTGAGCGGTCTGGACATATACTATCTTCCCACGAGCACCGTGGACTTCGACGCGGTGACCGTGGACGTCACATATGACAACGGGGAGGCGGAGACGCTCAAAAACGCGGTCTTCGACGAGACAGACGTTTCGGACGACACCGAGTTCGTGCTCTACACCGACGGTCTTTACGAAAGCCAGGCCGCGGGTGCGGAGCTTGAAGTCGGAAACCACGTCATATCGTGCAGAGTGGTTGCCACGGACGACGTCGTCGAGCTCAAGACGGTGACGGTCGGGTGGGACTACGCGAACGACCTCTCGCTTCTTATGTACGACGATCCGACGTTCCTTTACGAATACGAGTCGAGGCTCAAAGAGCGCACGGACGGCGAAAGGGAGGACAGCTTCTATGTCGCGCCGGACGGCTACCGTGTCGGAGACGACAACCCGTTCGTCTTCAAACCGAATCTCATCGCGATAAATTACGACACGATGGAGTTGGGGACGTTCTCCGGCTTTTCGGCGACGCTTTCCGTGACGCTAGAGGACGATGTCCTCAATCCTTCGGGGGAGCCGCTTAACCTTGACGAGAACGATTACGTCAGCGTAAACGACGGCGCTTTTTCCTTCGACTTCACGGAAAAAGCGGTGGGCAAGAGCTTCACCGTGGAGGTTTCGGCACCCGCGGGGATGGAAACCGGCGAGAACGGTTACGTGCCGGACCCGATTTCAATGACCGTCAGCGTCTCGGACGGCTGGAACGTCTACGACGCCGTCGACCTCGGCAGGATGAGCCTCGTGAGCGACAAGTTCGACCGTAACGCCTTCGTCACCGGCAGCGACGAGAAGTCGAACAATGGCGGCCTCCCCTCCGAAATATACTGGGACGGTATGGGCGGATACGTCGGTAAATACGTCGACGAGATATGGAAGGACTTCCTCGCCGAAAAAGGACGCGGGGACCTCGGACCGGTGAACGGGATGTTCCTCCACGGCGACATAGAGGTCACCATCGACGACATACCGGAGGAGTTCGTCGTGACCGAGGAGGAGGCGGTATGGTTCGGCGTGAACTACGAGGAGATGGTGGGCTCCGTCCGCGACAGGGCGCACATCTATGAGAAGAATCTCGAGGATGACTTCCTTTTTGACGGGAACCTTTTCACGATCGACTGCTCGTCGCTCAAGTGGAGCATGACCCGCTCGTCCCTTAACGGCGGGGTCGACTACTACGAGGAGAACCATTCGGGCACATATGACGGAAGCAGGATAGGTTTCTTCTGCGTCCAGGGACTCACGGACAAGAGCGCCGACCCGGCCGACAGGAAGAGCGCGACGGTGGAGAACGTGAGCATGCTCGGCAACGCCATAGACAGAGACGACACCGAGGGGAAGGGCGCGGGGAGCATGTCCGGCATCATGGCGAGGTGCGCGGGAGTGAACGTCGAGAACTGCATCATCAAAAACTTTCTGTACGGAATCTACTCGGCCGATTCCGCCGAAACTTACGTCAACGTGGCCGCCGACCGCGTGAAGATTTACGACTGCTACGACAGCGCGATGCTCGTGAACGACTCCCCCGACAACCGCGTGACGAACTCCGAGTTCATGCGCTTCAGCGGACCTGTCGTGACGGCCAAGTCGTCCGCCGTCAAACAAAACGGATATTACGGGGCCGGGGTCACCTTTGATTCCAACTCGCACCTCGAGAGCCGCCTTTCCGGCACCGAGGCATGGTTTGTCAACAACAACGCCTCCGTAATACAGACGTACATCACGCTCGCGGACGGCATAATCAGAGCCTGCAGCAAAAAGACCGTGCTTGACGAGGACGGCAGGATAAACCTCACGCTCGCCACGCATCATGGCTCCGGCTTCAGCTCCGGTCACCCCCTTCTCAACGCCTATTTCAGAGACGGCGACGAGGGGGAAACGGTGCCGTTCGTCCTCACGGAGGACATGTACACCGCCGACATGGACACCGACGTCGAAGGGGAGGAGCTAGGATACTACAACGCCGCCGTGACCAACTACTTCGTCGACGGGATAGACTTGAAGGCCGCGTTCCCGCTTCCGATAACGTTTGCCACGAACACCGGCTCGATATTCGCCCTCGACGTCGGGATGACAGGGTTCTACGAGCCTCTGGCTCTCAGGAACAACGGGTACGCCGCCACGTACAAGGACGATGGCGGGGAGTCCGTCACGCTGCCCGTCGTCGAACTAAAGGCCGATGACGACCAGCTCTACATCTATTACAGGATGAACGGCTCCGGTCTCGGACTGGTCGTGACCCTTTACGACGACCCCGCGTCCGTCGCAGAGCCCGAACCTTCCGG
>JAJQAK010000016.1 GCA_021203845.1 Clostridia bacterium
CACCCGCGGCAGTAATAAGCCGTGAGCATGTTGGCGGCCATAGATTTTCCGAATCTTCTGGGTCGGGACACACAGATATATTTTTTTCTTGACGACAACACACTGTTCGTATATCCGATAAGACCCGTTTTGTCCACATACATTTGAGAATTTAATGCTTCTTGAAACAGGCCGTTCCCCGGATTCAAATATTTTCCCATTTGTACTCACCTTTTCACATACATTTCTGTCGCCCAAAAACAAAAGCAACAGTCGGGACAGACGTATTTTGTACCGATGTGTCGAGCCGGAAGCGTTTCCCGTAATGGCCCGAAACGCTCCCGCCGGTTTTTCGCCCCGCAGACATTTTGTGTGGGCCTCCGTCTGAAAAGACCGATATGATGGATGCGTTGCGTAAATATGTTCGGATATTTTTACTCTTTCATATCCCGTCTTATCTCGCAGGTGTGCGCTTTCGTGAAATCGTTGTAGTGTATTCCCACGAGTATGACGTCCCCGTGATACCCGGGAAGGACGTTTCCGTAATTCTTTTCCAAAATCTGTTTCATCGCCCCGCCTTCGGCTCCTTCCGCCTTGAGCTCTATCACCATGGGGGGATGGGCGGCTATGTCGGCTATGGGGAAGAACGTGAGGTCGGCAAACCCTTTCCCCGCGGGCACTTCGGCTTTTATGCTGTAAAAGTCCTTCGCGGCGTTGTACGCTATCCTTATGACGAACGCGAGAGAGTTCTCGTTGTTGTACTGAATGATTGAAGTCTCTTCCTCGTGTATTTTCTCCAATATGCTTTCTACTTTCCGGCAGTCGCCCGCGTACGTGGCGGCGAGAAGTTCCTTTGAGCTTTTGAACGCCCTGTCGACGTTGCCGAGACCCATGCCGCCGATTGTGTCGACGAACTGCTCCCTTATTTCGTAGTTGGGGATCTTCGCCTTTTTCGTCTTTTTGTCGTACGTCAGATACCCGAGATGTATGAGAAGCGTCAGAACGTCATGATAACTTTCAAAGGTCGTCATGTCGTTCGTGAATTTTGACGTGTCCACTTTGACGGATTTATTGTGAAGAAGATCACCCAAAATGTCCTGCACACCGTACGTGTTGGTGTCTATATATATTTTGAGGGCATCGTACGTCTCGGTGTCGGTCCAGTAACCTTTGAACCTTACCTCGCCCGACAGCATGGAGCATATAACGGAGTTGGGGTTGTATATCGACAGTCCGTTCACCTTGTATCCGTCGTACCATTTCTTTATCTTACCGTACGGCTTACCGTGTTTCTCGCATAGATCCATGACCTCGTCTTCCGTGAACCCCATATATTCCTGCAAAGGCGAGGCGTTCGTCATTGAGATTTCCGTGAACATGTTGAGCGCGGAGTGGGTGCCGTATTTCTTTATGGGAAGAATCCCCGTCATGTAAACAAGAAAAACGTATTCGTGATTTCTCAGCAGGTCCTTGAGAAACTGCAAATAGAGCTCCTGGCTTTCCGAATCGTTTTTCCTTTCTCTGAACGGACAGTCCCACTCGTCGATTACGAACACAAAGCCCGTCCCGGTTTCTTCGTAAATTTTTTCAAGCATTGAAATCGGAGTTCTCTTTTTGAAAACGGTGTCGGGATACTGCTCTTCTATCTGGTCCGCGATATCGGCCGTAAAATCTTCGATTCCGGTTTTCGCGTCGACGTCTTTTTTGATAATCTGTGAGACATCGAAATATATCACGTTGTACTTGTTGAGATGCTTTTCATAACTCTCATCTCCGGCGATCTTAAGATTGTCGAACTGAGTATGAGAATCACACCCGCGACAGTAATACGCCATGAGCATGTCAGCCGCGAATGATTTTCCGAATCGCCTCGGACGTGATACGCAGACATATCTTTTGGCGGTTTTAAGTACGTCGTTTGTGTACCGGATAAGACCGGTTTTGTCGACGTAGATCTTTGAGTTGATGTCGTACTGAAAGGCGGTATTCCCCGGATTCAAATATTTCCCCATTTGCGCTCTCCCTTTTTATATATGCATTTTAGCACCGAGAAAATGAAAAAAGCAATAATCGAGATGAACCATTTATATCGGATATGCTGAATCGGTATTTTCTCCGATACAGCTTTGGTGCGGATATTCGGATATCGGTGGTCTCCGTTTCAAACAAGCCGTACGCGAAACGCCACATAAAAACGCACAATATCGTGTCCGCATCGAACAAATACAGTTCGGTGTTTAATCTTTCGTGTCCCGTCTTATCTCGCAGGTGTGCGCTTTCGTGAAATCGTTGTAGTGTATTCCCACGAGTATGACGTCCCCGTGATACCCGGGAAGGACGTTTCCGTAATTCTTTTCCAAAATCTGTTTCATCGCCCCGCCTTCGGCTCCTTCCGCCTTGAGCTCTATCACCATGGGGGGATGGGCGGCTATGTCGGCTATGGGGAAGAACGTGAGGTCGGCAAACCCTTTCCCCGCGGGCACTTCGGCTTTTATGCTGTAAAAGTCCTTCGCGGCGTTGTACGCTATCCTTATGACGAACGCGAGAGAGTTCTCGTTGTTGTACTGAATGATTGAAGTCTCTTCCTCGTGTATTTTCTCCAATATGCTTTCTACTTTCCGGCAGTCGCCCGCGTACGTGGCGGCGAGAAGTTCCTTTGAGCTTTTGAACGCCCTGTCGACGTTGCCGAGACCCATGCCGCCGATTGTGTCGACGAACTGCTCCCTTATTTCGTAGTTGGGGATCTTCGCCTTTTTCGTCTTTTTGTCGTACGTCAGATACCCGAGATGTATGAGAAGCGTCAGAACGTCATGATAACTTTCAAAGGTCGTCATGTCGTTCGTGAATTTTGACGTGTCCACTTTGACGGATTTATTGTGAAGAAGATCACCCAAAATGTCCTGCACACCGTACGTGTTGGTGTCTATATATATTTTGAGGGCATCGTACGTCTCGGTGTCGGTCCAGTAACCTTTGAACCTTACCTCGCCCGACAGCATGGAGCATATAACGGAGTTGGGGTTGTATATCGACAGTCCGTTCACCTTGTATCCGTCGTACCATTTCTTTATCTTACCGTACGGCTTACCGTGTTTCTCGCATAGATCCATGACCTCGTCTTCCGTGAACCCCATATATTCCTGCAAAGGCGAGGCATTCGTCATGGATATTTCCGTGAACATGTTGAGGGCGGAATGCGTGCCGTATTTCTTTATGGGAAGAATCCCCGTCATGTACACCAGGGCGATGTATTCTCTGTCTTTGAAAAGTGCCTCAAGTCTGTCGAGATACTCCTTCTGGCCGGCTTTGTCTTCTTTTCTGTCGCGGAAAACCGCATCCCACTCGTCTATGACGAAAACGAAGCGGATGTCGGTTTTGTTATACACCTTGTCCAAATAATCGGGAAACGTGTCATCCTTTCCGGGAACGATGCCTGGATATTCCTCTTCTATTTCCGTGGTCAGCTTTGAATATAGTCTGTCAAGCACCTCTTTTACGGAGCAATCGGACGGACAAGATTTCATGTAACCGGAAACACTCACTTGGATAACGTTGTATTTATTGATATGGGTCTCGTAATCCGGGTTTTCCGATAGTTTGAATCTCTCAAATTGGGCATGCGAATCACACCCACGGCCGTAGTACGCCGTGAGCATCTCAGCAGCCATGGTTTTACCGAATCTTCTGGGCCTGGACACGCAGATGTATTTTTTCTTTGACGATAATATACTGTTCGTGTATCCGATAAGACCGGTCTTATCGACATATATTGGTGAATTCAGCGACTCCTGAAATTTACCGTTCCCCGGATTCAAACAGGTTCCCATTTCCATTCCTCCTCTTCTTGCGATTGTATTTTATCACCGAAAAAGACAAAAAGCAATATCCGAGACGAAGTCCTTCTGTGCCGGATCACCTGCCGGCGGATTTCGCTCCATATGCGAGAATTCTTTTTGTACCTCTAATATTTCAGGCACCCGACGGGGACGACGAACACTCCGTCTTCTCTCTTGTATCCGTACTGCGCGGTTCCCGAAAGCACCATCAGGAAGGAAGGACTCGGTATGTCCTTTGTGTCTATGATGCTCTTAAACTTCAAAAGATTGGCGGTTGCTTCGTTTACCTGCTCGCCGCATCCGAGCCTTATTTCTACGGCTCCCCATCTTCCGTCCCTCGTCTGAATCACCGCGTCGCACTCCGTGTTGTATGAGTCTTTGTAGTGATATACGTCTGCGTCCATACGGTGCGCGTAAACGGACAGATCCCTGAGACACAAGGATTTGAAAAGACGTACAAACGTTCTGAAATCGGACAAAAGCGTGTCGGGGGCAATGTTGAGCGAAGCGGTGGCAATCGACGGATCGCAGAAATTTCTGGTATTCGCCGTTCGCACGACCGCGCCTGACCTTGTATGAGGATTCCAGGCTGGGATTTCGTTCACGACAAACAGCTTTTTAAGTGCCTCGATATACGAAATCACCGAGTTCGCGCTGAGCGCGGAGGCTTCGTTTGTCACGACGTCGCGATAAATCAAGGTGTTCTTGGCCTGCGTCCCCACATGCCTTGAATACGAGCGCAGAAGACTTCCTGCCCTGTCCGGATTTCTGCCGACATTGTCCGCTCGCGACATATCGGACTCAGCCAGCACGGCGAGGTAATCTTTGACGTCTTTCAACGCTTCACTTTCCGGCTCCCCGACCGTCTTCGGCCATCCGCCGCGGCATACCAGGTAAGCAAGATCTTTTACAGTAAGACGGTTGACGGCCCTGACCGCAGGGTCTTTTTCAAACAGCGAACTTAAAGACACCTCGCCCGTGGATTCTCCCGACTCGTACAGCGTCATGGTCCCCATTCCCACCTTGATGATTCTTCCGACGCCCGAATGAAATATCTGACTTGTGTCCCGGGGCTTCACGGAGCCCGCGAGGACGAATTGACCGTATCTGTCCCGGTTGTCGACCTCATGCCTTACGACATCCCAAATCGCAGGGATTTCCTGCCACTCGTCTATCAGTCTCGGGGTCTCGCCCTCCAGCAATATGTCTGCGCACGTGGAGGCGGCAATGCGGCAGTCTTCCGCATGCTGCGGGTCGTCGAAACATATTTCGCTTTTGGTCATCTGTCCGACCGTCGTCGTTTTCCCGCACCATCTCGGTCCGTAAACAACCACCGCGCCGATACGGGCAAGCGCGCTCTCCAAGACTTTGTCGGCGATTCTGGGATAATACTTTTCCATGCGGTTTCTTTTTTCCCCCGAGCGGTTCTCTTTTTCGGGAATAGGTGTGCCGCCGTTTGTTTTACGGCACCGTCCCGTCACCTTAACCCGTGCACCATGATACCGCTGTCTGTCCGCCCGGTCAACCGCCTGTTCGGTTCGCGGAAATTCTTTTATGCGTTTTATAGAATATTTTTTGGTTGATTTGTAGAAAGCGCCTTGCCGGTTTTGCGGAATGTCCGACAGGAAACCTCACTTCGTCATCTCTCTGACCATTTCGTCCATGACGTCGAAGTATTCCGTGAACGTCTTTGAACAGACCTCCGCGTCCTTTATGACGACGTTCTCGCACCGGAGCCCCAGCACGGCGAACGCCATCGCCACCCTGTGGTCGCCGAACGTCTCAATCTCACAACCCTTCGGTAAGCCGGGATACACCGTGACGGTGTCCTCCGTCTCCTCAATCTTTATGCCGAGTTTGGTAAGATTCCGTACGATCGCCTCTATTCTGTCGCACTCCTGCTCCCTTATGTGTCCTATCCCGGTGATTTTAGTGGGTTTCTCGAGATAGGGGGCTATCGCGGCGAGAGTTAAAGCCTGGTCGGAGAAGGAAGACATGTTGACTTCCCCGCCGCGGAAGGTTTTGAGAAGCTCTATGAACGCCGCGTCGGACTGCATGCTGTGCGGCATGAGCCCGCGGACCTTTATGTCCGTGCCGAGTATCTTATTCGCCGCGAAGAAGTAGCACGCCGCGGAGACGTCGGGCTCCACCTCGTACTGCTTGCCGATGTATTTCGAGGGTTTCACGACGTAGCATTTGGGATACTCTCTGACGTTCACGCCGTAGGTCCACATCATGTCGACAGTCATGCCGACGTAGCCCTTTCCGTGATTTCCCGTTAGGTTAATTTTGACCTGTTTTCGGAGCGTTGGCGCGCACATCAAAAGCGCGGAAAGATACTGGCTGCTCTTCGTGACGTCCACGGTCAGATTGTCCGCGACATCCTTCGTGCCGTGAACGACGAACGGGAAACTGTACTCGGCTTCCAGATAGTCGATTTTCACCCCCGCGTCCTCGAGACATGTGAGAAGCGGCTTCATGGGCCTCGCCTTCATCTGCTCGGAGGCGTCAAGCGTGTACACGCCATCGCTGAACGCCAAAAGAGTCGTGAGGAACCTCGCCGCGGTTCCCGCGCTACCGACGTCTATTCTCGCCTCCTTCACGGGAAGTTCTCCCCCGCAGCCGTCGATGAAAAGTTTCTCTCCCTCCGTCTCGCAGGGGATCCCGAGCTCTCTTAAGCACTCGACCATCGTGGCGCAGTCGTCGGAAAACTGCGCGCCCGTGAGAGACGACTGTCCCTCCGCCAGAGCGCTCAGAAGGAGCGCCCTCGCCGTTATGCTCTTCGAACCCGGGACGGTCACCATGTATGCATTATTTTTAACCTTTTTATATATGCTCGTGCATCTGTAGTCCATGGTCAGACCATCCTCCGTCTCAGAATGTCGCCGGCGTGAAGCCTGTAGGGGCAGGGAATCTTATATACGTGCTGGACGAGCTTGCAGTCGTCGGTCTCCTCCCCGTCCTCTTTGTACGCCGTCTCCACGGTGAAGGATTTGCCGAAGTTCTCCGACGGCGACAGAATCTCGAGGACGTCGCCTTTTTTGAAGCGCGTGCGCATCTCGGCGAAGACGTATCCGCCTTCCGAGCCCGTGACGTTTGCGATGTAGTCGCAGTCGCCCTTCGCCTGGCTGTCGTCGTAGTTCACGGTCGCGTCGTTTTTTCCGAAGGCGTACGCCGTGGTGTACTCCCTGTGCGCGGCGGTCAGAAGCTCCCTTTCCACCGCCCTGTCGTACCCAAAGTCCATGCAACGCCTGTACGCGTTTATGACGGTCGCGAGATAGTACTCGCTCTTCATCCTGCCCTCTATCTTGAAAGAGGACACGCCCGCCGAGGCGAGCTCGCCCAGATGCGCCGCCATGTTGAGGTCCTTCGAGTTGAAGATGTACGTCCCCCGCTCGTCCTCGCAAAGGTTCATCCAGCCGGTGTCGGATATGTCGTCCGCCTTCCTGACGTAGTAGTTCCACCGGCACGCCTGCGCGCACTCGCCGCGGTTGGAGTCCCTTCCCGTGAGGTAGTTGGAAAGAAGACACCTTCCGGAATACGATATGCACATCGCGCCGTGCACGAAGGCCTCGAGCTCGAGCCCCGGCACGAAATCGTGTATCTCCGCAATCTCCTTTATCGAGAGCTCCCTCGCGAGCACGACCCTCGAGGCACCTTCCTCGTGCCAGAATTTCGCCGCGTGCGCGTTCGTGACGTTCGCCTGCGTCGATATGTGCACGTTAAGAGCGGGCGCCGCCTTTTTCGCCGCCGCGAAAACCCCGCAGTCGGATATGAGAACCGCGTCGACGCCTATGGAATAAAGGTACGAAAAGTAGTCGGAAAGCTCGGCAAAGTCGGCGTTTTTCGCGTATATGTTCACGGTGACGTATATCTTTTTGCCGAGCGAGTGCACGTACGCCGTGGCGGATTTGAGCTCGTCCCTCGAGAAGTTGTCGGCAAAGGAGCGGAGCGAGAAGTTTTTTCCGCCCACGTACACGGCGTCCGCGCCGAAATACGCGGCCGTGTCGAGTTTTTGTCTGTTGCCCGCGGGGGCCAGAAGTTCAATCTTTTTTTCCATTTTACTTTTTCACGGAGAGAGCGACCCCGTCGCCGATGTTCACTATCGTCGTGTACAGTCCGGAATCCCCCGTAACGGCTTCTATGTACTTTTTTATGTGTCCCACTATCGAGCGTCTTTTGGGGGGAGTTTCGACCTCGCCCGTGACGTATCCGTTGAAAAGCACGTCGTCCGCGAATATAACCCCGCCCGTTAAAAGGAGCCTCTTTACGTCCTCCAGATACTTCACGTACTGCACCTTGGGTCCGTCCAAAAAGACGAAGTCGTAGGGCCCGGAAAGCTCCTTCATGATTTTTCCGGCGTCCCCCTCGAGGGCCGTCACCCTGTCCTCCACGCCGAAAGCCGCGAAGTTCGCCTTCGCCTCCGACATGAAACCGGGGTTTATCTCCATTGTGGTTATTCGGGCGTCTTTTTTAAGGGTTAAAATTAATATGTCGGATATGCCCGCGGCCGTCCCTATCTCGAGGATGTTCTTGGCGTCCGAGGCGAAAATCTCGGTCAGAAGAAAGCCGAGGGTCTCGTCGTCCGCCACGGGAATTTCCCTTTTTCTGCACTCCTCCTGCAGCTTTCTGATTTCTTCGGGGATTTCGATTTTGTTGAAAGCCGCCGTGACGGAGGGCTTTTCGGGTCTTCCCGTGTCGGCGTGCGCGTAGGTGAAGCCGTCCATCTCAAGGGATCTCCACGACGGTCGCGACGACCATCGGCGACTGCTTGGTCTTTCTCGATATGTATCTCACGAGCGCCCTCTTTATGATCTTTTTGAGCTCGTCCGTGCTGCCGCGCCTCAAATCGTATTTTTCTATCTCGTCGTCGACGACCTCCCTCATCTCCCTTTGGTAGTCCCTGTGGAAGTCGTAGACGAAGCCTCTGGAGTTTATGACGGGCTCGCCCACGACCCTGCCGTGGCTCACCGCGACGGACACGATGAAAAGGCCTTCTTCGGAAAGCTGTTTTCTGTCTTTTATGACTATGCTCGCCTTCTGGTCCTCTATCCCCTCGCCGTCGACGAGCCGGGACCCGGAAGGGATGCTTTGCACCTGCCTCAAGGTCCCGCCTTTGAGCTCGTAGCAGTTCCCTATGTCGGCGAGAAAGATGTTCCTCTCCTTAAGCCCGAGCTCCACCGCGAGCTGGGCGTGCTTTTTCTGGTGCCTGTATTCGCCGTGTATGGGGATGAAGTACTTGGGTTTCACGAGGGAGTGCATGATTTTGTGCTCCTCCCGACACGCGTGTCCCGAGACGTGCACGTGCTCGAGGGCCTCGTACACCACCTCCGCGCCTTTTCTGTAGAGGTTGTTTATGACTTTGTATATGGCCTTCTCGTTCCCCGGGATGGGGCTCGCGGATATTATCACCGCGTCGTTCGCTCCTATGACGACGTCCCTGTTCTCGCCGTCCGCCATGCGCGTGAGCCCGCTCATGGCCTCGCCCTGGCTGCCCGTGGAGACTATGACCATCTCGGAATCTTTGTAGCTTTTTATCCTCGTTATGTCGACGAGAACCCCCTGGGGGAGCGTTATTTCGTTTATCTTCTCCGCCGCCTCTATGACGGAGAGCATGGACCTGCCGTTGAGGGCCATGTGCCTGCCGTGCGCCTTGGCGATGTCGGCTATCTGCTGGATTCTGTGTATGTTTGAGGCGAAAGTCGCTATTATTATCCTTCTGCCCGCGTACTCGTCGAAAAGCCTGTCGAGGGCTTCGCCCACCGTCTTCTCGCTCATGGTGAACCCGGGGCGCTCTATGTTCGTGCTCTCGCCAAGATACAGCATGACTCCCTTTTCTCCGACGTCCGCTATGGCCTTGAGGTCTATGGGCTGCCCCGAGACGGGCGTGAGGTCTATTTTGAAGTCCCCGCTGTGGAATATGGTGCCCTGCGGCGTCGATATGTCGAGGGCGACCGCCCCGGTTATCGAATGGTTGACGTTTATGAAGTGCACCCCGAAGTTCCCGAGCTTTATCCTGTCGCCCGCCTTCACCGCGGCCGTCTCCACGCCGTTTATCCTGTGTTCGCGTATCTTGCTGTCAATGAGCGCGAGAGAAAGAGGTGTCCCTATAATTTTTATGTCCGGAATCTCCTTGAGAAGATAGGGTACCCCGCCTATGTGGTCCTCGTGCCCGTGTGTTATTATGAGCGCGCGGATTTTTTCCCTGTTGGACACGAGGTAGGTTATGTCCGGTACGACGAGGTCTATCCCCGGGGTGTCGTCCGTGGGGAATATCGCCCCCGCGTCTATTATTATGATGTCTTTCCCGCACTCGATGGCGGTCATGTTCTTGCCTATCTCGCCCACGCCTCCGAGAAACATTATCCTAACCCCGGGTGCCGAGCCGGCGCTTTTCTGCTCCGCGGGCGCCTGCCGCACGGGACTTGCCTGTACGGGTTTCTGCCCCGCGGGCTTTGCCGTGGCGGCTTTCTGAGGGTTCTTCGCGCCCTGCTGTGTTTTGCTTTTTTCCTGTCTCTCTTTTTCGGGCCTTCCGCCTCTCCCGCGGCGGCTCCTTCTCGCGGTCTGTTTCTTTTCCTCTGCCACTTGATTTTCTTCCCTTATCGTATTAAAGGGGCTGAACTTTGATTCAACCCCCTCGTCTTTTTTTTTATTCCTCGTCACCCTTGCCGGGCTTCGTTGTCGTCTTTATGAGCTCCTCTTCTATGAGCTCCTCGGTGGTCTCATAGGGGTACATCGCCACGTAGTCCCTGTCGCGGACGTTCTGCTTTATGCCGTGCCTTCTCGCCATGAGGTTGTCTATGAGACGTATCGCCTTCTTTGCTCCGAGCGGGCTCTTTACCTTGACCATCATCGGCGTGTTGGCGACGGACTTGATGTCGCTCGCGTCCACCTGGTGATATACGGTCTCTTTGAACTCCTGCGGGTTCAGGGCGAGATACAGGACGAGCGTCTTTCCGCGGATCTTGAGCCTCGCGACCGTCTCACGACCCTTGTTGAACCTCTCGCCGCCCCACGAAAGCGTGGAGTTGACTTTCCTGTACGCGAGGAACCCGGTCTTTATTCTGCCGTAGAACGTCTTGACCTCGTCGGTCCCCTGGATGATCCTCGAGATGAAACTCCGGTTGTACCTCATCATGTTCCCGAAGTCCACGGCGGGCGCGTTCTCGTCTCTCTTCGCCGCGTGCTGCCTTACCTTTGGAACGTTCTGGTCTATTATTATGACGACGTCCTCGACGGGCTCTTTCGCCGTCTCCCCGTCCTCTTCGTCTATGACGATGTCTCCGATTATGTCGCTTATGGTAATGAGCCCTTCCTCGTCCTCGACGTAGTCGTCGACGGGCTGTTCGGGAATGACTTCCGCGGTCTCGGCGGACGCGTCGCTCATGAGCTCCTCTGTCGCCTGCTCCTCGGTTGTCTCCTCTTCTTCCCCGGCGGTCTCTTCCGCGGGCGCGGGCTCCCCCTCGGGCGCTTCCTCGACGGTCTCCCTTACGACCCTTCTCGTTTCCTGACCGTTGTAGATCTCGGCGTTGTCGTCATCTATGAGAACTATGCCGCGCTCGAGCATGTCGCGGATTTCTCTCGTCGTGCCGTCCACGACGTCGACCTTCTGCTCGAGTCTGCCGCTCCCGTCGATGTATTTTTTGACCTCTTCCAAAACGATGTCGGAGATCTTGTCTATGGACTCCTCGTCTATCTCGGTCTTATATTCTATCTCGGTTCCCCTCTCCACCGAAATCTTTTCGGCGACCTTCTCGGCGACCGCGTCGTAGTCCATCTCCACTGTTGCCGTCTCGACGGGTGCGGGAATCCTTTCTGCGACTTTGTCGGCCACTACGTCGTAATCTATCTCGACGGGAACGACCTCGGTCTCAAAGGAAATCTTCTCGGCGACTTTCTCGGCGACCGCGTCGTAGTCTATCTCGGCGTTGGGCTCGGCGGAAGGAATCCTCTCGGCGACCTTTTCCGCCACGGCGTCGTAATCTATTTCAATGGTCGCGGGCCCGCTCTCGGCCGCCATCCTTTCGGCGATCCTTTCGGCGACGGCGTCATAGTCCGTCTCGGGCGCGGGAGACTCCTGCTCGGTCACGACGGCGACCACTCTTTCAACTATCTCGTCCTTTGCGGGGCTCAGATAGTCCACAATCGTCTTCGCGAGCTCCTCTTTGTCAATCCTGTCATATACGGCCTTCGCTATGGCCTCGCATCCCTCTTCGTCGACCTGCATGTCGTAATCCTTGGGCATTACCTCGGCGACGTTCTGCGCGACGAGCTCCGCGACGGCGTCTATATCCTCCTTCGCGAGGCTCATGCTCTCGGGAATCTCCACGGAGGCGGGCTCGGTTCTGTTCTCTTCGTAAATCTGGGTCACTACCTCTCTTACGATGTCGCCGACCTTGCCGTAGTCCACGAAGTCGAAGTCGAGCTCCTCGTCCATGTCCTCGTCGTTGATTTCCATCTCGTCGATCGCTTCGACGACCTTCTGCGCGACCATGTCGGAGAGTTCTTCATAGTTCTTGTTGTTCTCTATCCCCCTGGTGACGCCCCTCTGGACGATTCTGCCGATTCTCGCGTAGTCGACGCCCTCGCCGGCCGTCTCGGTCGCGTCATCTTCTTCGGGAAGGTCCGCTTCGTCGTCGAACGGAGCCTCGTCCAGCTCGTTGATGTAGTCGACGATGTCTTTCGCGATTCTCTCGTAGTCTATCTCTATCGTAAGAATGGTGTCTCTTACGGCCGTGCTCACGACGTCGGTGAGAATCTCATAGTCGACTTCCTGGAACGTCTCGTTCATGGCCTCGGCCTCGGCCCTGTCCTCTTCGACGTACTCGGCGTCTATCTCGGTCTCGGATACGTCTTCTTCGGGGTACTCCTCGTCCATGAGTTTCTGCGCGAGGAGCGTGGAGAGCTCTTCGTAATCTATTGTGAGGTCTATGACGTCGGTGACGGAGGGGATCTTGGGCAGCTCTATCTTCTCGGAGACGTACGTCGCGACTTCCTCCGCGTCTATGTCGACGGAGGGAACGGCGATTCTCTTCGCGATGAGATCGGACAAAAGCTCGTAGTCGATGTCGGCGGCGATCTCCTGGGCGGCGTCGTCCGCTGCGGCCCCGGTATCTTCCTTCACGGCGGGCTCGGGCATGAGAGCCGCAACCTTTTCTGCGATGAGGTCATAGTCGATCTCAACAGCTTTGGCCGCGGGAATCTCCTCGGCGACTTTGTCCGCGATTTCGTCGTAGTCGACCTCGACGTTCCTTTCGGGAACGAGAGCGGCGACTTTCTCGGCGATGAGGTCGTAGTCGATCTCGGTCTCCGCGCCGGTGGCGGGTATAAGCGCCGCGACTTTCTCCGCGAGCGCGTCGTAGTCTATCTCGACGGCGGCGGTCTCCGCGCGCGTTTCGACTACCGTTGTGTTTTCTTCATGAGGCCATTCGACTCTCTCTGCGAGAAGGTCGGCGAGTTTTTCGTAGTCGAAGAACTCGTCCACGACGATGTCCTCTCTTTCGACGAGCTTCTCCGCGACCATGGCCGAGAATCTCTCGTAGTCTATCCCGATCTCCGCGGGCACGTACGAGGTCTCCGTCACGGTGACGGGGGCGCCTTCCGCGGTGGGCGCGCTTTCGACGGAAATCTTGGACGCGACGACGCTCGCGAGCTCCTCGACGTCCACTTCGTCCTCGACGGAAAGGTTTTGCGCGACTCTGTCGGCGATTATCTTCATGTTCCCGGGCTCGGTCATGCGGTCGGCGATGAGCTCCGCGAGATACTCGTAGTTGAACTCCTCCATCGTCGTCTCGTCGTATCCGGGCTCCTCGTACACGGTTTCGTATTTCTCGTCCGTGTACTCCGCGTGTCTTTCTTCGGCGGGCTTCTCCGCATCTTCCTCGGCCTTGAGGTCGGCGTAGATGGACTCCTCGTCCTCCTCCACGGCGAACATCTCGGCGATCTGTTCGTCCTCGACGCTCTCGGGCGATATCTTGTAAGCGACGAGCGAGGCGAGCCTGTCGTAGTCTATCCCGGAGGCCGAGCTTACTTCTATGTTGATTTTCTGTGCGATCTGTTTCGAGAGTGTTTCGTAGTTTATGTCACCCGAGGACGCGACCCCGTACAGGCCGTCCTCGCGTATTTTGTCTATCACGTAGTTGGCGAGCTGCTCCGCGTCCACGCCGGAGATGCCGGAAGCGAGTTGCTCGGCGACCTTGGTCGCCACGGCGTCGGCGGATATCACCTCCTGCACCGGAGCCTCGGAAACGAGTTCCGCGACCTTTCTCGCGATTTCGTCCGTGTCAACCGTCACGTCGGTGACGGAAGACGTCGTCACGGTCTCGGCGGGAGCGTCTTCTATCTCTTCCGCAGCGAAGTAATCGGCGAACACCTCTTCCACTCCGTCGTTTATCGCGTCGTAATCTATTCTCGACGCCACGGCGTCGGCGAGCTCTCCGCTGTTGATGCGCTCCATCACGGCGGCGACTATGTCGTCCACGGTGTAGGCGGGTTTCTGGTTGTCGAGCGAAGTCTGCAAATCGTCGATCTTTTTTGTGAGGGAGGATAAGGCCTCGGACACCTTGTCGTATACGTTCTGTGACTGCTGGGCGATGTACTTTATCTGCTGCCTGAGCGACGCGTTCTCCTCGAGCGTACGCTCGAATATCTCGCTGTTTTGGCGCGAAAGGTAAGATGTGTTGGAGGATGCCCTGTCCACGCTCCCCACTATCGCATTGGTCGTTCCGAGAAGACAGTCTATCTTCTCGAGTATCACGTCGGCCTTCTTGCGGGGCTCCTCGGCGGGTACGGGACGCCTTACCTGGGGGGCAGGAGTCACGGTCTGAACTGTTTTGTCTTTAGCCATTTTATAAACCTCTCGAATTTATTGCCGGGCACATATCGCACATTCGCTCGGCAGGCAATTATACATTTGTATTTTACAATATAATATAGTAAATGTAAATAGCATTAACGCTTTTTTTTAACGTTTAGTTTAAAAATTTTACGTTTGTCGGGGCATATTTGCGCACGATTGAGGCGGCCCGGCTCCGTTTCGGACCGGTTCCGGCGGCGAAAAAGAGGGCGGATATGCCGCGAAATTTCCCGTTTTGCCCCCTTCCGGACGGGGCGGAGTTCGGTGAAAGCGCAATATGTGCCGACCAATTTTTTTGAACGGGCCATATGTACGCACGTATGAAAAATCCCGTCGCCGCCCCCGCGGGCCCGGACATCCGTTTCGCGTACGGTTTGCCAACCCATAAAAAAACCCTATACGAAATCCCGGGCCGTTTGAGTGTACAAACGCGGCGAAATGCGTTATAATTTAAGTACGATATGCAGAATTTATGCATAAATCCATAAATACGTGCATAAAAACATTGTTTATGCAAATTCATGCATAAAAAGTGAATAAAACATGCGGAGGAACACCTATGAGAGTTTACAATTTCGCGGCGGGACCTTCCTGCCTTCCGGAAAACGTGCTCAAAAAGGCCCAGGAGGAGCTTCTGGACTTTTCCGGCACCGGTATGTCGATATGCGAGATATCGCACAGGGACAAGGCCTTCGGGGCGGTCGTGGCCGAGGCCGAGTCGCTCGTGAGGGAGCTTCTTTGCGTTCCCGACGACTACGCGGTAATATTCGTGCAGGGCGGGGCGAGCACGCAGTTCGCGGCCGTGCCGCTCAACCTCATGCACACGGGGAAGGCCGACTACATAGTCACGGGGAACTTCGCCAAGAAGGCATGGCAGGAAGGACAGATATACGGCGAGGCAAACAAAATAGCCGACACGTCGGACAAGACGTACACGTACATCCCGGACCTTTCGTCCCTCAGATACACCGAGGGGGCCGACTATCTGCACATCACGTCGAACAACACGATATTCGGCTCGGTCTACGCCGACTTCCCCGAATGCGCGGCGCCTCTCGTCGCGGACATGTCGTCCGAGATATTCTCGCGCGAGATAGACGTGAGCAAATTCGCCGTAATATACGCGGGCGCGCAGAAAAACCTCGCTCCCGCCGGCGTCACGATAGTCATCGCGAAGAGAGAGCTTATCCAGGATCCCCTCAAAATCTGCCCCACCATGCTCCGGTGGAAGGTGCAGGACGAGAACGGCTCCATGTACAACACGCCCCCGTGCTTCGCGATCTACATGGCGGACCTCGTGCTCAAAGACCTCAAGGCGAAGGGCGGGGTCAAGGCCATGCACGAGGTAGACGTGTACAAGGCGAACCTTCTCTACGACTTCATAGACAACTCAAAGCTCTACAAGAACTACGTGGAAAAGAAGTACCGTTCCATAATGAACATCCCCTTCGTCACGGGCTCGGACGAGCTCGACGCGAAGTTCGTCGCGGAGGCGAAGAAGGCCGGCCTTCTCTCGCTCAAGGGACACAGGCTGGTCGGCGGAATGAGGGCGAGCATCTACAACGCCATGCCCGTGGAAGGAGTGAAAGCCCTCATAGGCTTCATGAAAAAATTCGAGACGGAGAACGCGTAATCATGACGAAGATACTCAAACTCAACAAAATAAGCCCCCTCGCGGACAGGATATTCGACGGCTGCGAGTACGGCGAAAAGGTGGAAAACCCGGACGGCATCATGGTGCGCTCCGCGGCCATGGCGGACTACAACCCGGGAGACGCCCTTTTGGCGGTGGCGAGGGCCGGCGCCGGGACCAACAACATCCCCTGCGCCGAGTACGCGGAAAAGGGAATAGCCGTTTTCAACACCCCCGGCGCGAACGCGAACGCCGTGAAGGAGCTTGTGATATGCGAGCTCTTCCTCGGCGGAAGAAAGATAGTGGACGCGATCGAATGGGCGAAGACCCTCAAGGGCTGCGGCGACGTCTCGGCCGCCGTTGAAAAAGGCAAGGGAAGCTTCGTAGGCTGCGAGATATACGGCAAAACGCTCGGCGTCATAGGCCTCGGAGCGATAGGCATAGGCGTCGCGAACGCGGCGGCCGCCCTCGGCATGAACGTTCTCGGAGCGGACCCCTTCCTCTCCGCGGAAAGGGCCGTACAGCTCTCCTCGTCGATAAGGCTCTCCACGAACGAGGAAATTCTCAGAAGCTGCGACTTCATAACCGTGCACGTGCCGCTCACCCCCGAGACGAAGGCGATGTTCAACGAAAAGACGATAGCCCGGATGAAGGACGGGGCCGTGCTCATAAACAATTCAAGAGGAGACCTCGTGGACGACAAGGCGATTGCGGGTGCTCTCAAGAGCGGGAAGCTTTCGAGATACATAACGGACTTCCCCACGGACGCTCTGATAGGCACGGAGAACGCCATATGCGTGCCCCATCTCGGTGCGAGCACACCGGAGGCCGAGGACAACTGCGCCGTGATGGCCGCGAACGAGCTTTTGGCCTACATAAAGAGCGGCAACATCGTGAACAGCGTGAACCTTCCGAACCTCAGCACGCCGAGGGCCGGTGCGGCGAGACTTTGCGTGATATACAAGGCCGCCGCCGACATGATAGCCAAGATAACCGCGGCCGTTCCCGGAGAATGCGTGAACAGCGCCAGCTCGTCCCGCGGCGGATACGGATACGCCGTGTTCGATTCGGACAAAAAAATAACGGACGCGGACCTCGAGATGGTCGCCTCCGTTCCGGGCGTGATTAGGGCCCGCGCGATAAATTAACCTGCTTCAAAAACACTGCCGGGCATACGGCGGACTTCGCCGTATGCCTTTTTACGTGTGCCGGGCTAAATCAGCCAGACGGGCACCACGAGATTGTCTTCGTCAAAGGAAGACAGTCTGTCGCCGGTGCATATGACGGCAGACGTCCCTCTGATGAGCGGGGCTTTTTCTATGAGTGAGAACGCCCCGATTATCTTTTTTTCCGGGGACGCCGTCTTCTTTATCTCGACGGGACAAAGTTTTCCGTCGCCTTCGATAAGCAAATCTATTTCCTTAGCGTCGTGGTCGCGGTAATAATAGAGATACGGCTCCAGCCCCGCATTACTGTAGCTTTTGAGAATTTCGGACACGGCGAAATTTTCCAGCAAAGCTCCGGCCATGGCCCCGCTCTCCGCGACCTCGGGCGACGTCCACCTGGTAAGGTAGCAGACGAGCCCCGTGTCCGCGAAATACATCTTGGGGGCTTTTATGGTACGTTTGAGAACGTTATTCGAGTACGGGTGAATGAAGAACACTATCCCCAGGGTTTCGAGGATACCAAGCCAGTCCTTCGCCTGGGTCTGCGATATCCCCGCGTCGTCCGCCATCGCCTTGCAGTTCACGAGCTGAGAACATCTCGCCGCGGCCGACCTTATGAACGCGTTGAACTTTAAGGCATCCACTTCGCCGGAGAGCTCTCTCACGTCCCTCTCGACGAAGGCGATGAGATACGACGAGTAATATCTCTCCCTGTCCTTACCTGATGTTCCGACCCTTCCGGGCATACCTCCGGTCCATATCCTTTCGTATATCTTTGGCAAAGTCATCGGAGCAATCTTTTTTTCTTCCTCCAAAAGCCTCGAGTAATCCGTCGTGAACGCACGGCTTTCGGCTCCCGTGATTTCTCTTTGCGACAGGGGCATCATGCTGAAAAGTATCACCCTTCCCGCAAGGGATTCCCGCACCCCTCTCATGAGCCGGAAGATCTGATCCCCTGCGAGCCAGAAATCCCCCGGGCGGTGATGTTCGTCGATGTATATCTTTATGTATGTGAAAAGATCGGGGGCATACTGCACCTCGTCGATGAGAACGGGAGGGGAGTATTTTTGCAAAAATCCCTTCGGGTCGTATCTCGCCTGCTCGCGAAGGTCGTAATCGTCCAGGGAGACATATTTGCGCCCTTTTCCTTCCTCCTCGGACAGCTTACGAAGCATCGTCGTCTTCCCCGACTGGCGCGGACCCGTGAGCAGTATGGCCGGATAGTCTCGGCTGACCTCCAAAATCTCCGGCTCCAGATGTCTTTTTATGTATTCCATTGCGTCACCTCGGTCTTCGGCAACATTATATCGCGCCGTGACGGCAAGTCACGATAAATCTCGGCTGAAATTTCAAAATCAGAATTTTAGCCGAAAAAATCGACCGCGATGCTCTCCGCCCCGTGGCATGAAAAACGCCTCCCGAACATGTGCCGGGAAGCGCCCGTCTCTTGTTGCTTATCTTATTCGTTTTCCCCGATGTCCACGCCGCCGTGTGCCTTGCCGTCGGCGAACTCCACCACGACGCCCGCGGCGTCTTCGGGGGATATCACCATGTCATAAAGTATGGGTTTGTCCTTAAGAGAGGAAAGCGCCTTGGGAACGGGCATGGCCGTCGCCGCGTGAAGCCTCTTTATCCCTTTGAAGCTGTCCTTCACGTCGTTCCCCGTGACGGCGTACAGGACGTCCTGGGGGAATTTGTAAGGGTTGGCGGTGCATATGAGGACCTGCACGGTAGTGTCCTTCCTGTTGTTGTCGTGCCAGTCGTCCAAGACCTTCATTCCGCAGCCCGTGTGTGTGTCCATCGTGTAGCTCGTGCGGACGAACAGGTTGTACATTGCCTCAACGCACTCGTCCTCGTTCGCGTACCCGCCGTCGAATGTGAGCTGGATGTAGCCCCTCTCTTTGTCGCTGACCTTGTACTTTCCGGTCTCTTTGAGCTCACGCATGTACTCCGCGACCTTTACGCCGTCCCTTCCCGTCGCCTCAAATAGAAGCCTCTCGACGTTGGAGGATATGAGTATGTCCATGGCGGGAGAGGTCGTTCTGACAAGCTCTCTTTCCGCGTTGTATTCTCCGCGCTGCAGAAACTCGGTTATCACGTTGTTGGAATTGCTGGCGCAGTGGAGCCTTCTTATGGGAAGCCCCATGAGCTTCGCGTAGTATCCCGCGAGCACGTTCCCGAAGTTCCCCGTGGGAACAACGAAATCCATCTCCTCTCCGAGCCCTAACCTTTCGCCCGTGACGAGGTCGAGATATGCCGAGAAATAATACACTATCTGCGGGCAGAGCCTGCCGAAGTTTATGGAGTTCGCGGAAGAGAGCCTGACGCCTCTCTCTTTTAGCTGCTCGTTCGTCTCCTCGTCCGCGAAAAGGGTTTTGACGGTTTTCTGGCAATCGTCGAAGTCGCCCTGCACGCCTATGACGTCGATGTTGTTGCCCTCGGTCGTGCACATCTGAATCTTCTGCATCCTGGATATACCCTCGGACGGATAGAACACGCATATCTTCATACCGGGGATGTTTTTGAATCCTTCGAGCGCGGCCTTCCCGGTGTCGCCGGACGTCGCCGCGAGTATCATTAGGTCGTCCTGTATCCCGCAAAGCTGCGCGCCCCTTCTCAGAAGGTAGGGAAGTATCTGGAGTGCCACGTCCTTGAACGCGCACGTGGGCCCGTGGTAGAGCTCCAAAACGTAGGGACCTCCGTCCATGCATATTACGGGCGCCACGTCGTGCTCGAACTTCGAGTACGCCCTCTTGCATTCGGACAGAAGCTCGCCGTAGTCGTATTCGTCCAAAAATTTGCCCATAATGAACGCCGCGCGCTCCGCGTAATCCATCTTGAGCATCTCAAGCAAATCCTCTTCCGTCACCTGCGGAAACGTCTCGGGCACGAAAAGTCCGCCGTTGTCCGCGATTCCCTTGACTATCGCCTCGGGAGCGGAGACCTTCTCGTCACCGCCGCGGGTACTGATAAAATACATATGTCCTCTCCCAAAAAACACACGCCCCGGCCGGGGCGCGGCACATCGCGCAACGAGCCGCGGCATTCCGCGGCCGATTGCTTTTACATATATTTTTCGACGAACCCGGGAACTTTGTCTCCCGAATAGCTGCATGTCAGCGTTATGGTTATTCCGTCGGTGCTCCCGAGTTTCTGGAGTTCCAAAAGGACGTCTTCCATCTTTTCGATGTCGAGACCGCATATCCTTGCGGCTCCGTCCAGATAGAGATATTCGGTGTCGCTGTTCGCCGCGGCGATTCCCTTCACGAATCCGAGAAACGCCTCTTTTCCGGCAATCTCGTATTCCTTTATGTCTATGAACTTCACCTTGCGGTCGAGCTCGTACATGTAATCCTTCCCCGGCGTGATAAAGATGCTTATACCCTTCAGCTTTGCCGCGTCTTCGTTAGCCAACGCCAAAATTTCTTTCGACTTTCCGGTGCCCTTGGGGCTGCATATAACTTTTAACATTAAAAATCCTCCCGACATATCGCTATGTACAGAAAACATTTTACCATGTTTAAGTCAAAATTCAATACCTTTGGGGAAAATTTTCGTCTAATTTTTACAAACCGCCCGAAAACGCCTACTTGACCTCACGGAAAAACTCGGCGATTCTTTCGAGTCCCTCCTTAAGTTCCTCCTCGGAGAGCGCGTACGATATCCTTATGCAGCTGTCGTCCCCGAAGCATATCCCCGGAGTTATGGCTATCTTTTCCTCCGTCATGAGAAGGTCGGAAAGCTGAAGGGACCCCTCTATCTTCGTGCCTTTGTAGCTCTTGCCGTAGAACATGTCGCAGACGAGCATCACGTAGAAGGCCCCGTCCGGACGGATGTAGTCGAGCCCGAGCTCTTTTTTGTATCCGTCGAGTATCTCTATGGCGAGGTTCCGTCTTCTCTCGAACGCTCTCACCATGTCTTCGACGGGGCCCTGATCGCCGTCGAGCGCCTCTATGGACGCGTACTGGGTCATCGTGTTGACGTTGCTGGTCGCGTGGCTTTGAAAAGACGAGCACGCCTTCGCGACAATCTCGGGAGCGGCGAGGTATCCGAGCCTCCAGCCGGTCATCGCATAGGACTTGGACACGCCGTTTATTATTATCGTGTGCTCTTTGGCCTCGGGCGACACCTGGGCACAGGAGAAATGCTCCGCTCCGCCGTACACGAGCTTTTCGTATATCTCGTCGGCGAGAATTATTATGTCGTGCTTCACGCACACGTTCGCTATGGCGGTAATCTCTTCCTTCGTGTACACGGCGCCCGTAGGGTTGCAGGGACTGTTGAAGATGAGCATGCGGGTCTTCGGGGTTATGGCGTCCTCGAGCTGTTTCGCGCTCATCTTGAACCCGCTCTCCTTCGTCGTGGGAACGTATTTGCACACGCCGCCGCAACACGCCACGGTCTCCGGGTACGTCAGCCAGTAGGGCGCGGGGATTATGACCTCGTCCCCCTCGTCTATCGTCGCGAAGACGGCATTGTATATGGAGTGCTTCGCGCCGTTGGATATGACTATCTGGGAGGGCTTGTAGTCGAGACCGTTCTCCCTTTTGAACTTTCTCACGACCGCGTCCTTGAGCGCGGGAAGGCCTCCCGCCGCGACGTATTTCGTGTATCCCTTGTCGAGCGCCGCCTTCGCCGCGTTCTTGATGTTCTCCGGGGTGTCGAAGTCTGGTTCGCCGACGCCGAAGTTTATGACTTTCTCTCCCTGTGCGCGTAGCTCGTTCGCCTTTGCGGACACCGCGAGCGTCATGGAGGGGGCTATCGCTGCAACTCTTTTGGAAAGCTTCATGATGTTTCTCCTTTTCCCTTTTGTCTCATTATACACCATCCCTGGGCCTTTAATCAAATGTTGAGACCATGGTTTTTCTTATGCGCCGTATTGCCGTATTTTACGGCAAAAGAAAGGGCCCCGTCCGGAGCCCCGCCTTTTTTGTCTATCTCGAGTTTTTTGATGAATTTCCTTTTTTTTGTGCCGCGGCGTTTTTGCACGCGTCGCATGAGCGGCAGTCTCTTCCCGCGTGGCACGACGCGGAATACTCGCAGCCTTCGCAGCCGCCGCCCTTGCCCTTCACCTTGTTGTATATCAGTTTCGCGACCACGGCGACGAATATCGCCGCAAACACGATTATGAACACGATGTCAAAAACGCTCATGTCGGCACATCACTCCGCCGCGCTTTCCGCGGCCTCCTTCCTCTTTTTGCGGATTTTGAATCTTTCGAGCTTCCCCCTGTTGTTGAGAACTATAAGAAGCACCGTCACCGCAATGACGACTATCCAGCAAGCGGGAGCGGACCACCATGCGCCGCCTTCCTCGAACGCCATGCCGCAGGTATAGAACACGCTCGCGGCGATGTAGCTTGCGACGAACCAGAAAAGAACCGTCCACTTGAGTTTTCCCTTGGGAAGCTCCGCCCTCGCGGTCGCGACGGACGCGAAGCAGGGAATCGTGGTCATGTTGAAGACTATGAACGCCAGAACCCCGGACACGGTTATCCCGGTTCCCGCGACCATGGCCGTGGACGCGGCGACTCCGTCGGCCTCCCAGTCGATGTACTGCATCGCGACGACCGCGGCGAGTGCGCCGAACGTCGCTATGACGTTCTCCTTCGCGACAAGTCCGGTTATTGCGGCCACCGCAAACACCCAGCCCATCGAACCGAGCTGCGAGCCGAATCCGAGCGGCGTGAATATGGGCTGCAAAAGCATTCCTATGCTTCCGAGGATGCTCTCGTCCGTTCTGAGGTTCACGAGACCGTCCACTATGAGCTCACCTTCCTCGTCGCAGAACATGTGCTTGAAGTACTCGGACGCCGTGGCGTAGACGCTGCCGTCCGCGGCCTCATACGCGCCGTTCGCGAAAAGCGCCTGCTGCGAGGCGGAAAGCCCCTCACCCGCGATGAGTTCTTCCGGATCCTGCAAAAGGAATTCCCAGCTCCACGAGAAGGACTGAAGGAACCATATGATGACGGTGGATATGAATATGATCGTGAACGCCTTTTTGACGAAGTGCTTGCACTTGTCCCATAGGTGCAGCATGAGGTTTTTGAAACTCGGCATGCGGTAGGTCGGAAGCTCCATTATGAACGGCGGCACCGCCCCGCGCATCGTCGTGTTCCTCATGAGAAGTATCGCTATTATCGCTATGACGACGCCCGTGAGGTACATCGCGAAGGTTATCGCGTCCACGTTCCCCACGCCGAAGACCTCCAGTATCGCCCCGGCCATGCCCGTAAGAATCGGAAGTTTCGCGCCGCAGGAGAAGAACGGAATCACCCGTATCGTCGCCGTCCGCTCGTTTTCGTCCGCGAGAGTTCTCGTGTTTATCATCGCCGGAAGTCCGCATCCGAACCCCATTATCATGGGCATGAAGGCACGCCCCGTCACGCCGAATCTGCGGAAGATCCTGTCAAGGACGAACGCCACGCGCGCCATGTATCCGGAATCTTCGAGAATGGAAAATCCGAGGAAAAGGACGAGTATCTGGGGAAGGAAGCCTATGACGGCGAATATTCCGCTCAGAACGCCGTCGCACACGAAGCTCGATATCCAGCCCGCGCCGTTGCCGATTTCAATGAGCCACCCTATGCCGTCCGTGAAGTGTCCGCAGAACCATTCGACTATGTTCGCGAGAATCACTCCCGGCGAGTGAACGCCTCCGTCATAGAACCAGCCTATGAACTCCAAAAGCCCTTCGTTCTCTATTCCGAGCTCGTCGAGCCCCGGCATCCACCCCTGCTTTTCGGTGAACCCGTTCAAAAAGAAGAGGTTTTCCGAGAACGTGAGATGGAATATGAGAAACAGTATGACTATGAACAGGGGAATCGCCCACACCCTGTGCGCGAGGACCCTGTCTATCTTGTCCGACTTCGTCAGCTCTTTTATCTCTTTTTTGACCTTGGTCGTCGAGAAATTGGCGGAAATGTACTTGTATCTTTCGTCCGCTATGACGGCCTCGGTGTCCTCGCTTATGCCCAGCTGCTCGTAAGCC
>JAJQAK010000153.1 GCA_021203845.1 Clostridia bacterium
GTGCAGAACACCGCGAGCGCGTACGGCATGGTCACGTAGTCGGCGAACTTTATCTCGCCCTTGCCGTCCTTCGTCTTGAGCTCGGCTATCATGACGCCCTTTCTCGCACGCGACATGAGGTCTATCGTCGAGGAAATGACTTTTTTGAAAAGTCCCAGCGACGTGTAGATTATCACCTCGCCCTCGCCGCAGTGCTGCGTCGCAAGGGCGACTTCGTCGAAATCGTTGAGGAGTATCCCCCTCACGCCGGAAGCGACTCTCCCCTGCTGGGGGACGTCGTCCTTTATCGCGTTGAGACACATCCCCTTCTTGGTCACGAACATCATGGTCGAATAATCGTCTTCGTCATAGGTCTCGACGTTTATGAGCTCGTCCCCGGGACGGAGCTTTATCGCCGCGTAGTAGTTTTTGAGGACGTTGTATTCCTTCCACTCCGTGCGCTTTACCTGTCCCTGCTTCGTGAAAAAGAGCACGTCGCCGGAGGGAAGATCGCCGTGGTATGTGAAGATCTTCACCGGATACTCCCCGTCCTCGGCCTCCGGGCAGAGGTCCTTGAGCTTCTTTCCGAGGTACTTGTAGTCCTGCGGCTCCTGCATTTCCAGGAACACCTTGACGACGTTCCCGAGGTTCGTGAAAAGAAGCGCGATTCCCTCGTTGGATACATAGCTCGCCTGCGTTATGACGCTCTCGGTCTTCGTGCTGACCGCGAGGGTCCTTTTGACCTTCGTCTTGAACTCCGCCTTGTCGATGAACTTCACCGTGTTCGCCGCCGTGAGGCATACCGCCCAGTCGGTCTCGGCCCTTCTCACGTCCGAGCGTTTGACGTCTATGTCGTTCACACCATGGACTATCTGCGACTTTCTCTCGCTCTTGTAGTGCCTTTTTATGTCGCGCATCTCCTGCTTGACTATGGCGTACTGCATGGGTTTGGAGTCTATTATCTTCTTGAGCTCGGCTATGCGGTTTTTAAGCTCCTCGAGCTCTTCCTCGAGTTTCTTTATCTCGAGTTTCGCGAGCCTCGCGAGCCTCAAATCGAGGATGGCCTGCGCCTGTTTCTCGGAGAGGGCGAACCTGTCCATAAGCTTGCGCCTCGCGTCCGTGGTGTTGTCGGCGTTCTTTATGATTTTAATGACCTCGTCGATGTTGTGGACGCCGATGATGAGGCCTTCCAGTATGTGGCAGCGCGCCTGGGCTTCCTTGAGCTCGAACTTGCACCGCCTCAGTATGACGTGACGCTGGTAGCTCGTGTAGTATTTTATGACGTCTATAAGTCCCAGCTGCTGGGGCTTGCCTTCGGCTATCGCGACCATGTTTATGCCGAACGTGCACTCGAGGTCCGTGTATTTGAAAAGATACGCGAGAATACCGTCGACGTTGGCGTCCTTTCTGCAGTATATGACCGCCCTCATACCCTGACGGTCGCTCTCGTCGACGACGTCGTATATGCCGCCGAGCGCGTCCTTCTTCTCCTCCCTAAGGGCCATTATCTTTTTGAGAAGGTCGGCCTTGTTCGTCTGGTAGGGAAGCTCGGAGATGATTATCATCTTCATGCCCCTGTCGCCGTTCTCCACGGAGTATTTGGCGCGGAGAGTTATCTTCCCCCTGCCGGTCTCGTAAGCCTGCTTAAGCTCGTTCTCTATGATGTACCCGCCGGTGGGGAAATCGGGCCCCGGGATGTACTTCATCATCTCCTGCAAGGTTATCTTGGGGTTGTCGATGTACGCGCAGCACCCGTCTATGACCTCGCCGAGGTTGTGCGTCGGGATGTTGGTGGCGAGCCCCACCGCTATGCCGTTCGCGCCGTTTACAAGAAGGTTGGGAAACCTCCCCGGCAGTATGTCGGGTTCGAGGTCGGAGTCGTCGTAGTTGAGGGAAAAGGGCACCGTCTCCTTTTCTATGTCGCGGAGAAGCTCCATCGCGAGCGGCTGAAGCCTCGCCTCGGTGTATCTCATGGCCGCGGCCGAGTCGCCGTCGACCGAGCCGAAGTTTCCGTGTCCGTCGACTAGCGTCATGCGCATGTTGAAGTCCTGCGCCATGCGGACCATTGCGTCATACACGGACGAGTCGCCGTGGGGATGGTATTTGCCCATGCAGTCGCCGACGATTCTCGCCGACTTCTTGTGCGGCTTGTCGGGCGTGAGCCCCATCTCGTACATCGTGTAGAGAATCCTTCTCTGAACGGGTTTGAGCCCGTCCTCGACCCTCGGAAGGGCTCTGTCGAGAATGACGAACTCCGCGTAAGGGAGCATGGAATTGGGCAATACGCTTTCTATGGGCTCCTGCGAGACGTTCCCGAGCGGGATTTCGGGCTGGAAGCCTCCGTCGTCTTTTTTCGCCATTCTTTACACCTCCTGCGAAGGTTTCTCTTTCTTGAAGTTGGATTTTTCTATAAAGCCGTCCACTTTGTTGAAGTTGGCGTTTCGGCTTAAGAAATCCTTCCTTCCCTCGACCTTGTCGCCCATGAGCATCTCTATGACGGAGGCGGCCTCCGTGGCGTCGTCTATCGTCACCTGTATGAGGTTCCGCTTGGAGGGGTCCATCGTCGTCTCCCAGAGCTGTTCCGCGCTCATTTCGCCGAGCCCCTTGTAACGCTGGATCTTGTACCCCTTGCCGACCTTCTGTATTTTCTCGTCGAGCTCCTCGTCGTTGTACGCGTACTCCACCGTGTCGCCCTTGTAGACCTTGTAAAGGGGAGGCATGCCGATGTACACGTACCCCGAATTTATGAGGTCCCTCATGTATTTGAAGAAGAACGTCAGAAGGATGCATCGGATGTGCATGCCGTCCTGGTCCGCGTCGGAGAGGATTATGACCTTCTTGTAACGCGTCTTTTCCACGTCGAAGTCCCTGTTGAACCCGGCACCTATCGCGGACGTCAGGGTCTTGAGCTCCTCGTTCTGGAGCGCCTGGAGCGCCGTCCTCTTCTGCACATTGAGAGGTTTCCCGCGAAGGGGCAGGATGCTTTGGTACTGTCTCACCCTCGCCTGCTTCGCCGTGCCGCCCGCAGAGTCGCCCTCGACTATGAAAAGCTCGTTCTGGTCTGGGTTCTTTCCCGAGCACTGCGCGAGTTTCCCTATGAGCGTGAGCCCGTCGCTCTCGCTCGCGGCCTTGGCGACGTCCCTTTCCGCCCTGTGCTTTATCCTGTCGTCGGCGGCGAACTTCGCCTTTTTCGCAATCTCGTCGTACACCGCCTTGGCGCCCTTCTGGTTCATGAGCTGGGTGAGCCCCTCAACGACGGCCTGCTCCACGACGGGCCGCACCTCAGGGTTGCCGAGCTTGGTCTTGGTCTGTCCCTCGAACTCGACGTTGCTCATTTTGACGGTCAAAACCGCCGTGAGTCCCTCCCTCACGTCGTCCAAAACAAACGGCTGATCTTTCGCCTTGAGAAAGCCGTTGTTTTTGGCGTACTCGTTCACGACCTTTAAAAGGCCCGACCTGAACCCCGTTTCGTGATACCCGCCCTCTATGGTCGAGATGTTGTTCACGAACGAGAACATGTCCTCCGAGTCGTCCTTCGTGTGCGAAAGCGCGTACTCTATCTTTATCTTCCCGGGCTCGTGCCCCTTTATCTGTATGTCTTTGACGACGCTGTAATACAGGGGGTCTGGATAGAGCGCCGTCTTGTCGGCGTTGAGGTACTTGATGAAGTCGACGAGCCCCCCGTCGTATTTGAAGGTCACGTCCTCCCTCGGGGGGAGCTCCTCCTTTTCGTAGACGACGTTTTCGTCGTCGTCCATGGTCTCCTTTATCGTGAAAAGCTTCCTTTTATCGGAAAGGTTTATTTTGACTCCCTTGTTGAGGAAGGCGAGCTCCTTTAACCTTTTATATATGGTGTCGTAGTTCCATTCGACCGACTCGAAGACGTCCGCGTCCGGCATGAAGTGGACGAGGGAGCCGTGCCTGTCGGTATGCACGCCGGTGTCCTCCAGAGGCCCCGTGGGGATTCCGCAGAGCCACTTCTTGCGCCTGCCGTCGTAGCTTGAGGTGAAACTCATTTTAAACACGTTCCCGCGGTACACCTCGACTCTTAGCCACTTGGAAAGCGCGTTTGTGACCGACGCGCCGACGCCGTGGAGTCCGCCCGAGTACGCGTAGTTCTCCTGGTCGAACTTCCCGCCCGCGTGAAGCTTCGTGAAAATGAGCTCCACGCCGCTTATTTTCGCGGTCTTGTTGATGTCCGTGGGCATCCCCCTTCCGTTGTCCTCCACGGACGCCGAGCCGTCTTCGTGGAGTATCACGGTTATCTCGTCGGCGTAGCCGTTCGCGGCCTCGTCTATGCCGTTGTCGACTATCTCCCAGAGAATGTGATGAAGCCCGCGCACGCCGGTGGAGCCTATGTACATGCCGGGTCTCACCCTCACGGCCTCCAGCCCTTCCAGCACCTTAAGGTCGTCCGCGTTGTAAGTCTTTTCCGCCATTTGTTTCACCTTTCGATTTGATATTGAGCGCGCCAGCGGTTTAAATTCTTTTTTAAATATTTAACCGTCGCCGCCCTCATACGTGGACGCAAACCACGACCTAGATGATTATACAAGATGTTGTGACTAAAATCAAGTATATCCAACAAAAAAGTTTTTAAGTATTTTGAAAAGAATTATAAAAACAATAAATTATAGTATAGCGAATTTGGCGCGCGAAAAAAGAGGGCCGGCTCCGCGGTCCCCTCTCATGTCGTATTATTTATTTCTTCTTTTTCCTTTCCGCCCTGGCTTTGGCCTTCTCCGTCTGCTTGGAAAGCTGCTCGTCGATGTCGCCCTGATCCTTGGGCCTTATGGCGAAGACGAGGATTATGCCGATGAGGGCCACGCCCGCGACGCAGAAGAGAACTATGGACACGACGTTGTTCCTCGCCCAGTCGCTCTCGCCTCTGAACTCGGAGCTTTCCGCGGACACGTGGATGGCGAGATAGCTCTTGGTCTCGTTGCCGACGTTCCGCCTCGTGTCGGTGACGGTGAGACGCACCATGTAGAACGCGTCGGAATTTTGCGGTATGAACGACAGCGCGTCGGGATCCCACTCGTACTCGCTCATGTCGTCGTAGTTCTCGTCGTTCTCGTTGAGGTCCGCGTAGTTCAGAATTTCCTTGAAATATTTGCGGGTTTCGCCGCTCGTGAAAAGCTCCTCAATGTCTTCGGCGAAATCCTCGTACGAATAATACGTTTTTCCTGTTTCCTTCATGTACAACGCGGTGTCGAACTCGTAGAGCTGATACGTGGTTTCATAGTAGCTCGATATCCCGTTTATGGTGAACGATATGTCCGTGTACGTCGTGCCGACGAATCCCGTCGAAGGCGTGTCGGGGTCGTCTATCGTCGCGCCGAAGTACACCACCTCGAACGTGAACCACGGGAGCATGTCCATGAGGTCCTCGTCGTCGTATATGTCGCTCCCCTCAAACTCCTTGAGCTCGTATCCTATGACGTTTGTCCCGTCGTCGTCATATTTTACGTCGATGTAGTACATCTTGTTGGACGA
>JAJQAK010000158.1:0-16634 GCA_021203845.1 Clostridia bacterium
TTTGGATAGACGACATCGGCGAATAACCGTTGCATAACGGAGACGAATAAAAAACAGGTTAAATTTAACCCGTGAGAGGATTGTCTTTAACCCGCTGAAGAAAAACGACGATCGGGCATGTCATATGCCCTTTTTTCAGTTGAGGACGATGTCCTTGAGGCTCTCGTACTTTCTGTAGGCCACTGCCTTTATGGACTCCATGTCGTAGTTTCCCGAGAACATTTCGTCCACGAGCGTCTTCGTGTCGATGACGGTTTCCACGCCGTAACGGAGATTCTTTATGTCCGTCATCATCTTTCCGCTCTGTCTCAGGCCGATGAAGTCGCCGCCGCCGCGAAGCTCGAGGTCGCTTTCCGCTATCTCGAACCCGTCGGAGCAGTTCACGAGAACGTCGAGCCTCTTTCTGGCGTCGGGGGAGTCGACGCCCATGATGAGGAAGCAGTAGCTCTTGTCCGCCCCGCGGCCGACCCTGCCTCGCAGCTGATGGAGCTGGGAAAGGCCGAACCTTTCCGCGTTGTTTATCACCATGATGGTTGCGGAAGAAACGTCGATCCCGACCTCTATGACGGTTGTGGACACGAGGCAGTCGTACTTTTTGTCCTTGAAGTCCTGCATTATCTCGGTTTTTTCCGCGTCCGACATGCGTCCGTGCAAAAGTGCGACTTTAACGCCGGGCATCTTGCCTTTGAGCTCGCCGTAAAGCTCGGTCACGGATTTGAGCGTGCCCTCCTCGTCTTCGTCTATCTTGGGACAGACGAAATAGCTCTGCCTGCCGAGTTTCGCCTCCCTGGCGACGTACGCCACCATGTCGTCGTACCTTTCCTCAGGAATGACGGACGTGGATATGGCCTTCCTGCCGTTCGGTTTGTCCTTTATCGTGGTGATGTCGAGGTCCCCGTAGAATATGAGCGAGAGTGTCCTCGGAATCGGGGTCGCGGACATTACGAGAACGTCGCACCCCTCCCCCTTGTCGGAAAGCCCAGACCTTTGGGCGACGCCGAACCGCTGCTGCTCGTCGCACACGGCGAGAGCGAGACGTTTAAACTCGACGTCTTTTTGTATAATCGCATGCGTCCCGCACACTATGTCGGCACGCCCTTCTTTTATGGCCGCCTTTATCTCTTTTTTGTCCTTCGCCTTCGTCGAACCCGAAAGAAAAGCGACGCTGCAATCAGGGAAAAATTTTTGCATGAGGGCCGCCGTCTGCCTCGCCAGAACCTCGGTCGGGGAGAGCATCGCGGCCTGAAACCCCGATTTGACGGCCATATATATCGCGGTGAGCGCCACCGCGGTCTTGCCCGAGCCCACGTCGCCCTGAATGAGTCTGTTCATCCTGAACTCGCCGTGAAGGTCCCTGTATATGTCGTTCACGGCGTCTTTCTGCCCCTTCGTGAAATCGAAGGGAAACCGTCCGGTAAAGTCTCTCACGTCTCCCGCCGTCACGGTATATTTGTTGGGACCGAGCTCCTTCCTGTCGCCCTTTATTATTCTCAGCGCCGAAATGAGGATGAAGTATTCCTCCGTGGCTATGCGCGCGGAAGCCGGCTCTATCTCGTCCATGGCCCGCGGAAAATGAACCGCCCTGTAGGCGGAATCGAGCGGCATGAGACCGTGTTTTTTTATGATGTCGTCCGGTATCGCGCTGTTGAGGACGGTGCGCTCCAGCGCCTGCTTCACAAGGGACCTCATCACCCCCTGGGTGAGAGACCCGGCAACGGGATACACCGGGGCGATTCCGGAAAGTCTGTTGTTTTCGGCGTCGGCCCTTTCAAAGAGCGGGTTCGCTATGCTGCCGACGAGACTGTATTTTTTCTGAACCCTGCCGTAGAAATAATAGTCACCGGGCTTCAGAATCTTGTATACGTACGGCTGATTGAACCAGAACGCGGCGAAAGAACACCCCTCCTGGACGCAGGTTGCCCTCACGTACGACTTCTTTCCGCCTCCCCTCACGTACTCGACATTCGTCACGCTGCAGTGGGTCAGTATCATGTCGTTGTGATAGCACGACAAAACAGACACGCACCTCGTCATGTCCAGATAGGTTTTGGGATAGAACCTCACGAGATCCTCGACGCAGTACACGCCGAGTTTGTTGAGGTCCTGCTCGCGCTTGTCTCTCACAAGCGACAGTTCGCGAAGGTCCATTGTTTCCCCGCCTTATTCAAACGGGCGCCGCGCGGCGCCCGACATTATCTATTCGAGAGAAATTATGTAGTAATATACGGGCTGACCTCCGTAGAGGCATTCGACGTCGCATTCCGGATAGCGCTCGGCGACCTTCTCCTGCATGTCCGCGGCCTCGTCCTCCGTGACTTCCGAGCCGAAGTACAGGGTTATCACTTCGTGGTCCTCGTTTTTGATTGTGTCTATGAGCGCGAGCGTGGTCTCCTCCACGCTTTCGCCCTTAGCGAGAATCTTCTTCGCGTCGAGGCCTATTATGTCTCCTTCCTTGAGCTGGAAGCCGTTCATCGTGGTGTTTCTCACCGCGTAGGTCACCTGACCCACCGTGACGTTGTCCAAGGCGTGCGTCATATTGGTCTTGTTCTCGGGGACGGTGTCCTCCGGGTTGAACTCCAGAGCCGCGGCGATTCCCTGGGGAACGTTCTTCGTCGGGATGACGTGTATCGTCCTGTTGTTGACGAGTCCCTTCGCCTGCTCCGCCGCGAGTATAATGTTGGAGTTGTTGGGGAAGACGAAAACGTTCGCTGCGTTTATCTTCTGAACGGCGTCGGCGATGTCCTGCGCGGAGGGGTTCATGGTCTGCCCGCCGGATATGACCCTGTCCACCAGAAGGTCCTTGAAGATGTCGGAAAGTCCTTCGCCCGCCGCTATGGCGAGCATCCCCATCTCCTTCTTTTCCGCCTCGAGCTTTCTTTTGACCTCGCGGTTCTGCTCGAGCATGTTCTCTATCTTGATTCTGTCGAGCTCCCCGAGCTCAAGCGCGTATCCGAGGGCGACACCCGGGGTGTTGGTGTGTACGTGAACCTTTATGAGGTCCAGATCGCCTATGCAGATTACCGAGTCGCCTATCTCCATGAGGCGCTCCTTGAGCTTGGTTATGTCGGCGAGCGTCGTCATCTGCTTAAGATTTATGACAAAAAACTCCGTGCAGTAGGCGAACTCGATGTCGCCGAGGTCGAGGTTTATGACCTCCGAGTTGTCGCCGCCGAAGTCGTCCGAGCCGCCGGGCGCGACGTTTCCGCCCTCCGTGGGAAGCTCGGCGTTCTCCTCGCCCGTGAAAGCGGAAAGAAAGCCGCGCATTATTGCCATGAGGCCCACGCCGCCGCTGTCTACAACCCCGGCCTTTTTGAGAACGGGCAGAAGTTCGGGCGTCTGAGCCACGGCCTTGTCGCCCACCTCTATGAGGGCTTGCAAAAAGTCCTCGAAGTATTTGTGTTTGGAAGAGAGCTTCCCCGCCTGCTCCGACATCTCGCGTATGACGGTGAGAATCGTGCCTTCCTTGGGCACCGACACCGCGCCGTAGGCGACCTTCATGCCGGACTCGAGGGCCTTCGCGAAGACCTTGGTGTCGAAGGTGTTCTGCACGTCGGAAAGAGTCGAACAGATGCCTCTCAGTATCTGGGAAGATATGACGCCCGAGTTCCCCCTGGCGCCCTTGAGCGCACCTTTTGAGACGGCGTCGCATATCTCCTGGAAACGGTTGGACGTGCAGGCGTTCATCTCGCGCACGGCCGACTGAAGCGTGAGCGACATATTTGTCCCCGTGTCGCCGTCCGGTACGGGAAAAACGTTCAAAGAGTCAATCTTTGCCCTGTTCTGTTCTAGCATTTTGGCACAGCCGGAAACCATCCTCCGAAACTCTGTGCTGTTTACCGTCCTCTGCATTCTCGCTCCTGAATATCAATGCAAAAAGGGTTAAAGACTACAGTTTAACCCCGACGATGTTGACGTTCACGGTGTCCACTATCATGCCCGTGAAACGTTCCACTCTGTATTTGATCGCCTCTTTAAGAGACTCGGCCACGGCGTTTATGGAAACGCCGTACTTTATGATGACGTACACGTCGATGTAGACCCTGTCCCCGGAAGTCGTGACCTTTATCCCTCTTTCATAAGGACGCTTCTTGTGAAAAAGCTCCCGGAGGGAGTCGATGAATTTTCTCGGAGCCGTTTCCACGATTCCGTAGCACTCGAGCGTAGCATTAGAAACCACCTTGGCGATGGCGTAATCCGATATTGAAATTTTCCCGAATACGTTTCTTGTGCTTACAGACATGATCTACTCCCGATATGCCTAAATTTTAAACCATGAGCCGGCAATTTGCAAGTTATTTTAATTTACGCGCCTTTTTCTACGGCGTGTCCTTGTCAAGCTGGGCGTCCATGACGGCGTTGTACCTATTTCCCGCTAGCTTTATCTTTCCGAGCGCGTCATCAATGGCCTCAAGCTCTTCTTTTGTGAAGCGCACGGACCGGGAATCGAAGTTCTCCCTCATGCGTCCCATGTTCTTGGTCCCGGGAATCGGCACTATGAAGTCGTGCTTCGCCATGGTCCACGCCAGCGCGAATTGCGCGGCGGTGCACCCCTTCTTTTCGGCGCGGGCTTTGACGAAATCGACAAGCTCCAGATTGGCCTCGAGGTTTTTCCCGAGGTATTTCGGCGCGTCGTGCCTAAAATCCCCTTCCGGGAAGACAGAGCCCTTCTTTATCTCCCCCGTCAGCATCTGCCGGCCGAGAGGGGAAAAAGCCACGAACCCTATTCCGAGCTTTTCGCAAAGAGGTATCGTGTCCTTTTCGTGGTCTCTGAAAAACAACGAATACTCGCTCTGAACGGCGGTGAGGGGGCATACGGCGTGCGCGGCCCTTATTGTCTTCTGACTCGCCTCCGAAAGACCCCAGTGAAGGACCTTCCCCTCTTTGATGAGCTTTTCCATCTCGAGGGCCACCTCTTCTATGGGCACGAGCGGGTCCACTCTGTGCTGGTATAATAGGTCTATTCTGTCCGTGCGGAGCCTTTTGAGGCTTCCCTCGATGGCGAGACGAATGTCTTCCTTCTCCGATGTGAGCCTTCTTTCCGCGGGGAATCTCCCGTGAAGGTTGTGCCCGAACTTCGTGGCGATGACGACTTCGTTTCTTATGGGCTCGAGGGCCTCGCCCAAAAGCTCCTCGTTGGTGAACGGCCCGTAGACCTCCGCGGTGTCGAAAAGCGTGTATCCGATGTCGAACGCCCCGCGGATGCTTTTTATGCTCTCCTTTTTCTCCAAAAACGGCGGATAGCTCTGGGAGAACCCCATACAGCCGAGGCCCAAAGGCGACACTTCAAGATTCCCTGCAAGCTTTTTCATTGAGTCATTTTGCTCCTTTCTATTATCTCGGCCTTCGTCTCCACCTTACTGTCGTCCGTGATTATTATCTCGCCTATGCTGTCCGCGGCCACTATCCCGCTTCTGACGTTTTTGACGGATACGATGTCGCCCTTTATCCCGGCGTCCACGTCGGAATACTCGAAAGAGCGGTCACAACTTTCCGTCGTGCAGTTTATGAGCTTGAGACCCCTGCAGTAGCAGAGCGGCTGGGTGCCCTTAATGTGACAGTTTATGAGCGTGAGATTTTCGGAATACCAGCCGAGAAACTCGCCGTCTATGACGCTGTCCGTCACGGTGACGTTCCTGGAGTGCCAGAACGCGTCCTTCGTCTTGAACGTGCAGTTTGTGAAATCGGACTTTTTCGCGTACTGGAACGAATACTTGCCCGTGAGCGTCAGCCCTTCCGCCTGTATGTCCTTGCTTCCCAAAAACGCGTACTCGGACTCGATCTCGGTGTCCTTCACCGTTATGTGCTTGGAAAACCACCCGAACTCCTGGGACACCGCCCGGCAGGACTCCAAGGTAACCTTGGAACACTCCCTCAGTGCCTTTATCCCTTTGAAGTCGCATGACTTCGCGTACACGCTCTTTGAATACCATATGGCGGCGCGCGACGTGTCCGTGAAATTGCAGAGCGTGAGACTGACCCCGTGCGAGTGCCACAGTGGGTACCGGAGCGCGAAATAGCATTTGAACGCCTTCACCCTGCGACTTTCTTTGAGAAACGACTCTCCGTCCTCCTCGCCGTCAATTTTGCAATTGTAAAGTTCGACGAACTGAGCGCCGTACAATGCGCGCTCCTCGCCGAACCTCTGATCGTTGTAAACTTTGTATTTCGATTCTTCCATGACCTAATTGTAACACGCGTACGAAAACTCACGCAAGCAAAGACGTACGTGTTAATTTTGCCCCTCACTCGTCCGCGAACGTGAGCCTGTCGTACAGCGCGTCCGAGGAGAAAATCGTGCCCGCCCCTATGACGGACGAATACACGGGGTCCGGACTCAAATTCACGGGCACGGAAAGCCTGTCCTCAATATACTCCCTGAGTCCGTCGATTTTGGCCCCGCCGCCGGAAAGATATATCCCGGCGTTCGTAACCTCGGAAGACACCTCTGCGGGAAGTCTGTTTATGACGAGCTCGACGTATTCGAGTATCTTGTCCACGTGAACCGTTATGACCGACTTTATGTTGTACGCATTGAGCGCGACAGACATGGGCGCCCCGGTCCTGACGTTGTTACCCTCCACGACCGTCAGCTTTTCGTCGCCCTCGAGAAGGTTCCCTATGGTTATCTTGAGCCTTTCCGCCGTGAGAGGGCCTATCTTTATGCCGTAAGTCTCCGCGAGATGCGACACGAGGCGAACGTCCATGTTTCCGCTGCCGAGATTTAAAGAAAACCCCGAAATTATGCCATCGAGGGTCAGCACCGCTATGTTGCATACACCGTAGCCGATGTCCAAGCAGAAGACCGGCCTCGACTCCGTGAGTTTGACGCTGTGCCCGATTATCGCGGCGTTCGGAAGGGCGGTGAAGGAAATCCTCCCTATCCCCACGGCGCGCGCAAGGTCGATGTACCGCTCTTTGAGCTCCTTCGTGTATCCGCAGGGAAGCACAAACAGCACATCGCATTTTTTGAAGTGAGAGGGCTTTATCTCTATCTTTTCCAGAAAATACCTCATGAGCTCGGCGAGAAGGTCCGGAGAATCTATTCCGCCCTCTTTCACGGGGTACACTATCTCCGTCCCGCTCGCGGCCTTCCCGCATATCGCCTTCGCCCTGTTGCCGAAGGCCCTGCACTTAACCCCCTTGCCGTCGCTCTCCACGGCGACGCAGGTGGCCTCGCACAGGACGACGCCACCACCTATCATGTAAATTTTCGTGGAATAAGAACCTATGTCTATCGCGAGCCTTATCATAATCAAATTTCCGTTGCCATAATCGTTATAAGCTCCTGCGGAAGCCCCACCACATTGGTGTAGCTTCCTTTGTATTCTTTGACCACGCCTTCGTCCTGTATGCCGTACGCCCCCGCCTTGTCCATGGGGGAGCCGCTCTTTATGTAGGCGCGGATGAACTCGTCGGTGAGGTCGTTGAACGTGACCTCCGTGGTTTCGTGACTCACACAATATTGCGCGGCGGTGCCCATGCAGACGCCCGTTATGACCTTGTGGGTCTTACCCGAAAGAAACTTGAGCATCGCAAACGCGTCGTCCTCGTCTTTGGGTTTTCCCAAAATCCTGTCCCCGCACACCACCATGGTGTCGCAGGCCACGACTACGTCGCCGTCGCCGACGCCCGCCGCCACGGCGTCGAATTTGTCCATGGCAAGCTTTTCCGCGTTCTTTTCGGGGCTGAGAGAATCGTCGAGCTTTTCCTCAATATTCGCTGGAATCACGTCGAAGTTCGGCTGAATCTGAGCGAAAAGCTCAATCCTTCGCGGAGACGCGCTCGCCAAAACATGTCTTATCATAATAAAACAGCGTCACAAAATTTATGCCGCGTTTCGCGGCATCTCATTTTCACAGAATTTCCAGATTCTTGTGGAAGGCTTTTTTGAACTCCGACGCCGCGGACAGCGCGTCCCTGATTTCGAGGTCCGCGTCCCCCTCCGTCGTGGTCTTCATTATCACCGAATCGCCGAGGATGTCGCAGTCTATCCCCGTGACGACCCCGGACATCGACCTGTCGAGGCTCTCCGCGATTCTTAATATCACGCCGAGCTTTTTGACTATCTCCAGGTCGTCGTCATTGAGTATGTCCTTGTATTTTGCCCATTCGTACGGGGAAATGTCCTCGCGCTTGTGGCAACATGCCGTGAACGCGGCGAGCACGATCTCCCTGTGGGTCACACCGTAGAGCGTGGAGTTCAGAATCATGTAGCAGCTGTGTCGCTGGTGGTTGTAGAACTTTATTCGCATCCCGCAGTCATGGAGAGCCGCCGCTATCTTGAGAATCCGAAGGTTCGCCCTCGGGAACTTGTGAAGGACCCTCAACTGTTTGAAAAGTATCCCGGAAAGCGTGAGCACGTGGTCGACGTGGTTTTCCTCGCAGCCGTAATACTTTATGAGCGTGGTGAGGGAATACCCCAAAACGTCCGATATGGGTTTTTCCATTGTCGCGGGGTTGGCCTGGTTGAACATTATCCCCTCGCGGAGTCCCGCGCCCGAGAACGTTATCTTGGACACCCCTATGCGGCCTATGAAAGTCTTGATTATCGCGAACGCCGCGGGAAGAATGTCCGCGCGCTCGGCGGAAAGACCCTTTATCTTCTTCTTTTTGTCGAGGTCCAGAACCTTTATCATGTCGTAGACGGAGTCGAAGTCGTCCGTGTCCATGACGTAATTGTGCACGGTGTCGAGCGGGTACTTGCGGACCATCTTGTTGATTTTGAAAAGATTTCTGAACGAACCGCCGACGCCTATCATCCTGGTGTCCGGGTCGATGTTTTTGAGCCAATCCAGCGTGTCAAGCTGGCCGCTTACGTATTCCTCGATTTTTTTCGCCTGCTCTTCGGGTTTGAGACTGCTGTCGTCAAACATCCCCGTGAGCGTCACCGCCCCGAAGGGGAAGACCACGTAGTTGAGAACGTTTCTTCTGTTGTAATATACTATCTTTGTGGCTCCGCCGCCTATCTCGAGAATGATTCCCTTGGGGACGTCCATCGTGTTTATGACTCCGCGATAGACGAGAAGCGCCTCCTCCTCCGCCGTGAGAACCTTTACCTTTATGCCGCAGTTCGCCTGGATTTCTTCCAGGAAGCTTTTCTGATTCTTCGCGCGACGAACCGCCGCCGTGGCGACGGCGACTATTCGTGTGACGTCCGAGGCGTCGCAGAGCCTCCGGAACATCTTGAGCGTCTTTATGGTTTCGCTTACGCGCTGCGGCTTCAAAAAGCCGTCTCTCTCCATGTCCTGTCCGAGACGAACCGTCTGTTTGAGTTCGTCCACGACCATGAAATAACCTTCGTCGAAGAGATTGACAATTACGAGTCTAGCCGAGTTAGAGCCTAAATCTATTATGCCTATTTTTTCCAAGTCAAACTCCTTCCTGCCGCGCTTTGTCTCGCCACGCGGCACCACATGCGGATACTCCCCCATGTTGTTTTCTCATTCTATCATCAATGCCGAAGGTTGTCAATATCGGTTTTCTCAATTAACCGCGGTTAATTTTTCAAAAAATGTGAAAAGAAGCGGTTTTGCGGCATATACGGCCAGGATTTGATTGAAATTCACGAAAAAATTCTCAAAATTTTTGTTAAAACGCAAAAATTCACAAAAATATGTGAAAGGCGGAAACTACGCGTTCCCGCCCCGTCATAAAAAATTGTTACAAATTATTTCACGAAAACCTTCCTTATCTTGCCGACGTACATCGTGTGGAAGTCTTTCTGAGGATAATTTCTCTCTATTATCCCTTTGTCCATGAAACATTCCTCCTTAAGGGTCGCCGCGTAAACCTTTTCGCATATCAAGGCAAGCTCGGCGTCGGGAAAATAAATCGTGCCGTCGGTCTCGGCAACGGAAAGACCACATGCCGCAATCTTGTCGCCGTCCCTGCCGCTGTGGCTGCCCATGTAGGAAAGCTCCTTTCTGAACCCCTGCCCGAACGTGCTTAAGGAAAAATACGCGTTTTCGTCAAGAAATTTCTTCGTGTATCTATTCGGTCTCACGTAGCACACGACCGTGGGCGAATTGTCGTCCCAGATGCAACCCATGTGTCCCCACGACACGGTCATGGCGTCGCAATCTCCGACTTTTCCCGCGCCGAGAAGCATCCAGTCCTTCCCTATCGTTCTGAAAACGTCCAGTTCAAGCTCTTCTATGCCGATTTCCTTCATGCCTTCTCCTCCCCGCCGCGCCTCGCGGTGAACCTCGCTATTGTTATCTTTCTCTCGTTTCTTACGACGGTGAGCGTGACGCTTTCTCCGTTTATATTCTGCTCCCTGCAGTATCCCTCCTCCGGCTTCCCCTCGGAGACTTTACTCGCGAGAACGTCACCCGCGAAGCTCGCTTTTTTGAGAACCCCGAAAGCTCTCCCCTCCGCCATGTACCAGACGGTGATTCTGTCGGTGACCTCGAAGCCCGCCTCCTTTCTCATGTTCTGTATCTTGGAGACGAGCTCGCGCTCTATCCCCTCCTCTATGAGCTCGTCCGTGAGCTGCGTGTCGAGAGCCACCGTCACGCCTTTGTCGGCGGCGGAGGCGAAGCCTTCCGCGCTCTCGGTGAAAATCTGCAGATCTTCCTCGGAAAGAATTATCCCGTCCCCAATGTCGAGGGGACCTTCCCTGACCGCGGCGACGACCCCGCCAGCGTCGCATGAGGATAGGTATGCCGAAATCTCCCCGAGCTTTTTTCCGTACTTGGGACCGAGGGTGCGAAGCTGCGGCTTGAGCCTGTAGCTTATGTACTTCGCGGCGTCGTCCGCCACCCTGTACGACTTGACGTTGAGCTCGTCCAAAACGACGGAAATCTCCTCATCGGAAAGAGCGACGTCGGAAGAGGATATGACCACCATCTCGGAGAGCGGCTGTCTGTTCTTTATTCCGGCCTCGTTTCTCGCGGCCCTGCCTATGACGACTATGTCGGTGACCCTGTCCATGCCGCGCTCGAGCTTCTCGTCCACGAAACTCTCGTCGCACGCGGGATACGGGCATAGATGCACGGATTTCGGCGCGTCCTGGAAAATCTCCGGCACGAGGTTTTGATACATCATCTCCGCGATGAACGGCGTAAACGGCGCGGTGAGGAGCGTGAACTCAACGAGGACGGTGTAGAGCGTCGTGTACGCGGCCGCCTTGTCCTCCGTCATGTCCGGTCCCCAGTACCTGTCGCGGCATCTTCTCACGTACCAGTTGGAGAGTATGTCCACGAAGTCCTGCATGGCTCTCGCACTCTCGGTTATCTCGTACCTCGCGAGCCCTTCGTCCACGAGCTTTATGAGCGAGTTGAGCTTGGAAAGAATCCACCTGTCCATGAGCGACAGCCTGCAGTCCTTAAGAGAGTACTTGGAGGGGTCGTACCCGTCTATCTCCGCGTATAGCGTGAAAAAAGCGTACGTGTTCCAGAGCGTCCCTATGTACTTTCTCTGGGCCTCGCCCACGGCCTCCTCGTAGAATCTCGAGGGTAGCCAGGGGGCCGACGCGGTGTAGAAGTACCACCGGACGGCGTCCGCGCCCTGTTTGTCCAAAACGGTGAACGGGTCCACGACGTTCCCTTTGTGCTTGGACATCTTTATTCCGTTTTTGTCGTTCACGTGGCCGAGGACTATGCAGTTTTTGAACGGAGCCTTTCCGAAAAGAATCGTGTTCACGACAAGGAGCGTGTAAAACCACCCTCGCGTCTGGTCCACGGCCTCGGATATGAAGTCCGCGGGGAAAGTTTTCTCGAAAAGCTCTTTGTTCTCGAACGGATAGTGATACTGCGCGAAAGGCATGGAGCCCGAGTCGAACCAGCAGTCTATGACCTCCTTCGTCCTCGCCATCTTTCCGCCGCACGCGGGGCACGCGCACGTGAGGGAGTCGAGATACGGCCTGTGAAGCTCTATCTTCGCGTCTTCCGCAAGTCCGCACTTTTCCTTGAGCTCTTTCCTGCTGCCGATGACCTCTATTCCGCCGCAGCTCTCGCACACCCACACGGGGAGAGGCGTCCCCCAGTACCTGTCTCGGGAAAGCCCCCAGTCTATGGCGTTTTCCAGGAAGTTCCCCATCCTTCCCTCTTTTATGTTTTCCGGGATCCAGTTGACCGTCCTGTTCGCGGCGATTATGTCTTCCTTTACATTCGTGACCTCTATGAACCACGAGGAGCGCGCGTAGTATAAAAGCGGCGTGTCGCATCTCCAGCAGTGGGGATAGTCGTGCTCGAAGGGCACCACGCGGAAAAGCTTCCCGTCGCCTTCGAGCTTTTTGAGTATGACCTTGTCCGCGTCCTTCGCGAAAAGCCCGTCCAAAGCGGGGAACCGCCCGTCGAAACACCCTCTTTCGTTCACGAGCTGTACGACGGGAAGGCCGTATCTCTTGCCCACCCGGTAGTCGTCCTCGCCGAACGCGGGCGCTATGTGCACGACTCCGGTGCCGTCGCTCATCGTGACGTACCCGTCGCACACGACGAAGTGCGTCTTCGTCCCTTCCGGTGCCACGCGGGCGGCCTCGGCCGTCGTTTCCTCAAAGAGCGGCTCGTATTCGAGTCCCTCCCACTCGGAGCCCTTCTTCCTCTCCGCCACTTCGTAGCCTTCTTCAAAAAACTTCGGCGCGAGCGCCTCGGCCATTATGAAACTTTCTTCGCCTGAGCGCAACTCTATGTATGTCTCGTCCGGGTTCATGCAGAGAGCCACGTTGGAGGGAAGAGTCCAGGGCGTCGTCGTCCACGCGAGGATGAACCTTTTCTCGCTTCCCTTAACCTTGAACTTCGCGACGGCGGAGTTCTCTTTGACGAGTCTGTACCCCTGCGCCACCTCGTGCGAGGAAAGTGCCGTCCCGCAGCGGGGGCAGTAGGGCACTATCTTGTGGCCTTTGTACAAAAGTCCCTTTTCGTGCATGGTCTTGAGAGCCCACCACTCGGACTCGATGTAGTCGTCGTCGTACGTGACGTAAGGGTTTTCCATGTCGGCCCAGTATCCCACGCGGTCGGACATGACCTCCCATTCGCCCTTGTACTTCCACACGGACTGCTTGCACTTCTGGATGAACGGCTCTATCCCGTACTCCTCTATCTGCTGCTTGCCGTCTATGCCGAGGGATTTTTCCACCTCAAGTTCCACGGGAAGCCCGTGCGTGTCCCAGCCAGCCTTGCGGAGGACGTGTTTACCCTTCATGGTCTCGTATCTCGGCACGATGTCTTTCATGACCCTCGTAAGGATGTGGCCTATGTGCGGCTTTCCGTTCGCCGTGGGAGGTCCGTCGTAGAAGGAGAACTCCTCCCCGCCCTCTCTCGATTCGACGGATTTTTCGAAGACATTATTCTTCTTCCAAAAATCTATTATCTCTTTCTCTCTGTCCACGAAGTCGAGAGACGTATCGACCTTTTTAAACATTCGTCTCACCTCTGTTGCCTTACTTTTTGCTCTAAAATTATAGTAAACACGACGCGCCCGTGTCAACAAACCCCGCGGCCCTCGAGCGGGATCTGCGCCTCCGCGTTCTGGGACATGGGAGAAAACTCCCTTCTCACGTACATGTTGTACCCCTCGGCGGCTATCATGGCGGCGTTGTCCGTGCAGTGTTTCTTTTCCGGCAGTATTAGTTTTAACCCGTGTGCGTCGCACGCCTTTTTCATCTCGGAGCGAAGATACCCGTTCGCGGCGACTCCCCCGCCGCATGTAACCGTTCCGACTCCGAGGTCGAGCGCGTACCGCACGGTCCTTTTCACCAGCGGGTCTATCGCGGCCTTCGTGAAGCTCGCGGCGACGTCCGCTCCGTTTATCTCCTCCCCCCTCTGCCCCGCGTTATGGCAGTAGTTTATGACAGAGGTCTTGAGCCCCGAATAGGAAAAACGTATCTTCGTCTTGTCCCTAACCTCCGCGGACGGGAAGTTTATGACGGGCCGGCCGCCCTCCGCGAGTCGCTGAACGTTGGGCCCTCCGGGATAGGAAAGCCCCAGAACCCTCGCGCACTTGTCGAAGGCCTCGCCCACGGCGTCGTCGGAGGTCGCCGCCAAAACTTCGAGCCCGCCCGTCTCTGTCGAATGGAGTATCGCGGTGTGTCCCCCGCTCGCAAGAAGCGTGACGAAGGGCGGCTTTAAATCCGGGTCCTCGAGATATGCCGATGAGACGTGTCCCATTATGTGGTTCACGGCGAGGAAGGGAACGTTAAGGGAATACGCGAGGGCCTTCGCGAAAGAGAGGCCAACGAGAAGGGAGCCTAAAAGCCCCGCCCCGTACGTCGCCGCCACCGCGTCCACGTCACCGGCCGTAATATTCGCCGCATTGAGCGCTCTCCGCGTGACCTCGTCCACGGCGTCGGTATGCGCGCGGGAGGCAATCTCCGGGACCACGCCCCCGTACTTTTCCATAAGCGCCGCGGAGGACATGACCTCGTCCGCCAAAATTTTGCGCCCCTTCACCACCGCGCAGGCCGTGTCGTCGCACGACGACTCGAGCGCGAGAATGACGGGTTGCTCCTTCAGTTTGTAATCCGACAAATCGTATATTTCCATAAGCCTTTAAAAAGACTGCCGCATGGCGTTGCGACAGCCTTGAATTTTCTTTTCGTCAGTAAGGAAGGCCGGTCTGCCCGTCGTCCCTTTCCGGCTCGACGTAGATGTCCTCGAATCCGTCCGGGTCGGCACTCGCCCTCGCCGCGGCCTCGGCGGCTTTTTTCCTTCTCGCCTCTTCCTCTTTCTTTATCCGGGCGTCCGTCACGGCATCCTCCGCGGCGTCCGCCTTTCTGGCGCTGTCCATGTATTCGTCGTAGGCGTTCACGAAAGCCTCTTCCGCGGCTCTCTTTCTGAAGATTCTCTCGAGTCTCTTTCTGTCCCTCTTGCCAGTTATTTTGGAGACCTCTATGGGGTCGCTGACGAAATACTCGAGCTCGCGCGCCGCGACGAGAAATCTTTTCGCCCTGCGACGGCGGATGTAGTTGTTTTTATAGAGGACTTTCACGACGTATCTCATGCTGTTGAGATGCTTCTCGAACCTGTCGAGGTCTCCGGGGTTGAACCCCTCGCGGACCATGGTCTCGAGAACCCCGCCCATGTCGCTCGCGTCGACGAGAAGCCTTTCGGCGAAAGCCCGCGACGCGCGCTTCTTGCGCACGGTCCTGTAGATGTTGAGATAGTATTTCGCAAAGTCGATGTTCGCGTCGTTCAGGAATGTTTCGTATTTCATTTCCGTACCCTCTCGATAAGTCTACACCGTTTTTTTAAGATAGTCAATAATAAAACCCTGAATGTCTCCGTCCATCACCGCCTGCACGTTGCTGTTCTCGTACCCGGTCCTGTGGTCCTTGACCAAAGTGTACGGACAGAAGACGTACGAGCGTATCTGGCTTCCCCACTCTATCTTCTTTATCTCGCCCTTTATCTCGGCGCTTTGCGCCTCCCTCTCCATTATCTGACGCTCCAAAAGCTTCGCGCGGAGATATTTGAACGCCATCTCTTTATTTTGGAGCTGCGACCTCTCGTTCTGGCAGGTCACGACTATCCCCGTGGGGAAATGTGTTATGCGTATCGCCGTCTCGGTCTTGTTGACTTTCTGCCCGCCGGCGCCGCTGGAACGGAAAAGGTCTATCCTTATGTCCTCGTCCTTTATCTCTATCTCGTCGTCGCCCTCCACCTCGGGCATCACCTCGAGCGACGCGAACGACGTGTGACGGCGTTTGTTGCTGTCGAAAGGCGATATCCTCACGAGTCTGTGGACGCCCATCTCGGCCTTGAGAAAGCCGTACGCGTTCTCGCCCTCCACGCGGAAGCTCACGCTCTTGAGCCCCGCCCCGTCGCCGTCTTCCGAATCGAGCTCGGTGAGGACGTATCCGGTCTTCTCGCAGTAGCGGGCGTACATGCGGTACAGCATCTGCACCCAGTCGCACGCCTCCGTGCCCCCCGCGCCCGCGTGGAGCGAGAGCATGGCGTTGCACGTGTCGTACTTCCCGCGAAGAAGCGCCTTTATGCGCATGTCCTCTATGTCGCCCTCCGCGGCGGCGATCATTTTGTCGAGCTCGGGTATGAGACTCTCGTCGTCCGCCTCCTCTATGAGGTCTATGAAAGCCGAGGCCTCGTCGAGGGCGTATTTACCCTTGTCGTAGGCCGCCTTCTTGCCTTCTATCGCGGATATCTCCCTTCCGATGTGCTTACTCTTCTCGAGATCCTGCCACACCTCGGGTTTCTGTTCTTCCTCTTTGAGAAAGTCCAGTCTTTTGTCGAGGTTGTCTATGTCGAGCGCGTATTTCGCCTCCGCCAAGACGTCACCGAGGGACTTGAGTTTTAATCTGTAGTCGTCCGCTCTGAACATCAGTCGTTAAGCACGCTTCCGCAGCATTTCTTGTATTTCTTCCCGCTTCCGCAGGGGCACGGGTCGTTGGGCCCGACCTTCTTCTTGGCCTTCACCGGGATGGCGGGCGAGTCCATGTTGGTCTTGTACTGCAAAGGCTTCTGCTGCGCCTCCTTTATCTCGAAGATATTCCTTCTGACCTCGTCCCCGCTTGGCGCGCCGGAAGTTTTCTGTTCTGTTTCCGCCCCGGCCTGAGGTTTTTCGGCGTTTCCTTTGGCGGACCCGAGCGTGGCCTCGCTCTGCGAAACGAGCCGGCTGTTCTGAAGAGCATTCCCCACGGTCTCGACCGCGCGGCGGGGCTGCGGGTTTTCCGCGGCGGC